>CAMNLN010000033.1 GCA_946543025.1 uncultured Verrucomicrobiota bacterium | reverse complement strand
AGGAGGAACGCCGAAAGGCTGGACCAGGCCCCGATCCGACCGACGTGAAGGTCGACGTCGGGGACCTGTGAGGCCAGGAGCGCAAGACCAACGACATAGTTCGTCTACATGGGCCAAGGGCCACAAAAAACGACTGAAGGATCAACGGACATGAAAAGAACAGGAAGAATTCTGCTCGTGCTTTCATGTGCCTTGTTTGGGATTCTCGGATGCCGAAAGGAGGACGACTCGCAATAGGCGGCGACGTTCGCTTGCGGCGCTTGAGACGGCGTCGCGTCAAGCGTGTAGGCCGTCCGCGCCCGAGCCAGACGGGAGCGCGACCCTCCCGGCGGCGTTCGTCCCGTCCGGCGCGGACATGTCGGGATATGCTATAATGCGTTCATGAAGAAAATTGGTCTCATGGTCCTGTGTCTGACGACGACGTGCGCCGCGCGGGCGGTTCCGTTCACAAACCTCAACTGGCGCCTTACGCGCCATGCGCGTATCGAGGGGAATCTCCTCGTCGTGGACGTGCCGCCGGACAAGGCGCGCGAGGGCGGGTGCGGAGTGGCACGCGTGGACATGTCGGCGTTCAGCGGCAAGTGCTTCATCGCGCAGATCGTGGCGCGCGGCGAGCGTATCTCCAAGCCGCGCCAGTCGTGGAACGGCCTCAAGTTCATGTTTCACTACAAGAACCCGGAGACGGGCACGGAACAGTGGCCCAACACGCATTCGCGCCTCGGCGACTTCCCGACGCAAACGATTACGGTCTCCGACGCACAGCAGGGCCGTAAGCTGACATGGGTCGACCTGACCCTCGGACTGCAGGATTCGAGCGGCAAGGTGGTCTTTGACCTCTCTACGCTCGCGATCGACCCCCAGGAGGCGCTCTATCCTGTCACGAACCAGGACTATCGCGTCTCCTATCCCGAGCGGGTGCGCAATTTGCCGCGTCTGCGCGGCGTGATGCTGCCGGGCGGACCCTGCAAGGAGGACGACTTTCGCACGCTCCGCGACTGGGGTGCCACGCTCGCGCGCTACCAGATGACGCGCCATTTCGCCGCCATCGGCGCCGACCGCGACCTCGCGGAGTACGACCGCTGGCTGGACGGCAAGCTCGACCACCTCGAGCGCGACGTGCTGCCGTGGGCGGCGAAGTACGGCATCAAGATCGTCGTGGACTTGCACTGTCCGCCCGGCGGACGCGATCCGGACAAGGACTGGACGATGTACTACGACGCGAAGTACGCCGACCATTTCGTCGAATGCTGGCGGCGAATCGCGACGCGTTTCAGGGGACGGCCCGAGATCTACGGCTTCGACCTCGTCAACGAGCCGACGCAAACGCGCCGCGCGACGTGCGACTACTGGACGCTCCAGAAGCGCGCCGCCGAGGCGATCCGCGCGATCGACCCTGAGACGACCATCATCGTCGAGTCCAACGGCTGGGATTCCGCCGACACGTTCGCCTACCTTTCGCCGCTCGCGATGGACAACGTGATCTACCAGGTCCACATGTACCAGCCGCACGCGTTTACGCACCAGGGCGTCCATGCGAGCGGCGACTACGCGAAGTTCGCCTACCCGGACGAGAAGCGGGGATGGAACATCGACTTCATCAGGGCGCGGCTCGCGCCCGTGCGCGCGTTCGAGAAGAAGCATGGCGCGAAGATCTACGTGGGCGAGTTCAGCGCGATCACGTGGGCGGAAGGGGCCGGTCCGTATATCGCGGATTGCATCGCGGTGTTCGAGGAGTATGGCTGGGACTGGACGTACCACGCCTTCCGTGAATGGAAAGGCTGGAGCGTGGAGCACGAGGTGGACGGATCGCACGGCAAGTTCAAGGCGTCTGCCGACAATCCGCGCCGCCGCGCGCTGCTGGACGGGTTGCGGCGGGATCCTCGCAGATGAAGGATGACGGCGAGGATATGGCATGAAACGCATTCGCATATTATCGGCACTGAAAATGATTCCGGCGAGAACCGCCATCTTGGCGGCGTTGGCCGTGTTCGGCGGCCTGGCGTCATGTGCGAAACCGTCCCTGTCGGTAGGCTTTCAGTCTCCGCCGAAGGGGAACTATCCGTCGATGTGGGTGTTCAAGCTTGGCGTGGAGTCGCCGCGCGAGGTGATCACGTACGATCTGGAGGAGTTCGCGAAGGTGGGCATATCCGACTTCATGATCATCGGCAACGGCGCGGCCCTGACCGCCGCCAGGCCGTACGGGGAACCCGCGCTCAAGGGCCAGATGCACGGCGTGCGCGCCGACCGTCTCCGCTGGGCCCTGCACGAGGCGAAGCGGCTGGGGCTGGGCGTGTGGATCATGCTGGGGCCGGGCGGATGCGGGAACAACAACTGTTCTCCGAAACTCGCGCAGAAGGAACTGATGTTGACGACGGCACGTGTCCAGGCGGGGGACGGCGGCGCGATTCGCGTGACGCTCCCGAAGAAGAGCGCGCGCGAAACGCCGCGCAACGCTGACGGTTCGCCGAAATGCTACTGGGACGTGACGACGCTGGCCGTGCCGGTAAAGGACGGCTTCGTCCAGACGAACGAGGTGATCGACGTCTCCGCGCATCTCGATCGCGCGTCCGACGCGCTTGTCTGGAAAGCGCCGAAGGCCGGGAAATGGCTTTTCATCCGCGCCGGCGCCGTGCCAAAGGTGTTCGGCTTCGCTGGCTGCTTCATCGACCACATGAGCAAGGCCGCGTTCGACGCGCACTGGGACCAGGTGATGCAGCCGCTCCTCGACGCGATCGCGCCCGACGAGCGCGCCGCGATCAAGGGCGTGTGGTGCGACAGCTGGGAGGCGGGCACGATCAACTGGACGTGGGATTTCGCCGAGGAGTTCAAGCGCCGACGCGGCTACGACTTCATCACGATGCTGCCCGCGAAGGTTGGCGTGAAGATGGTGTCGGCGGAGCGGACGCGGCAGTTTCAGCGCGACTGGAACGTGACGGTGGGCGAGCTGATCGCCGAGAACCACTACGCCTACCAGAAGGAGGTGGCCAACCGGCACGGACTCCTCTCGAGCGCCGAGGGGTGCGGTCCGCACCTCCATCACGGCGACGCGCGGACGATGCAGGGACGGTGCGACGTGGCGATGGGGGAGTTCTGGATGCCGAGTCCGCACCGTCCCGAGGACAGCCAGCGCTTCATGTTGCGCGACAGCGCCACGGCCGCGCACGTGTACGGCATGGGCGTGGTGGAGAGCGAGGCGTTCACCACGATGGGTACGCATTGGGAGGAGTCTCCCGCGATGTTCAAGCCGTGCGCCGACCGCGCGTTCTGCGACGGCCTTACGCGCATCTGCTACCATGGGATGCTGATGTCCGTCCCGCTCGGCGCGCTGCCCGGCGATACGCGTCGCGCTGGGGCCTACTACAGCCCCAAGGTGACGTGGTGGAAGTATTCCGCGCCGATGAACCTTTACTTCGCGCGCTGTTCGTGGATGCTGTCGCAAGGTCGCTTCGCCGCCGACTGCCTGCTCTACGCCGGAGACGCGATCGACCTCTTTCTCGGCATGAAGCGTCCGAACGACGGACTCGGGCCGGGGTACGACTACGATCTCTGCCCTACCGAATTGCTTCTTCGCGCCCGCGTGGAGAACGGCGAGGTCGTTTTGCCGTCCGGCATGCGCTACAAGACGCTTTTCCTCTCCGACATCAACCCCGCCTGCGCGCGGATGGCGCCGGGGCGTCTGAAGCCGCTGAAGGCGCCGCTCCCGCCCGTTGTCCATCCGATTCCTTCCGAGGCCGCGCGCAAGATCGCGCAGCTTGAACGCGACGGCGCGACGATCCTGCGCACGCGCGCCGACATGAAACGCTTCCTCGCCTCGGACACGCTTCCGCCCGATTTTCAGGTAGAAGCGGCAGAAGACCGCGCGGGCATCGACTGGATACACCGGACGGACCGTGACGTCGAAATCTACTTCGTTTCCAACCAGCGCGGCGAGTCTGCGAGCTTCACTGCGCTCTTCCGTCAGAAGCCGTGCCGCGCGGAACTGTGGGACGCGGCGACGGGCGCGCGCATGTCCGTACCGTGCGAGGCGACGGGGAACGGACGGCGTGTGCGCGTGGGGCTTGAGCTCGCCGCCGGAGGGTCGGTGTTCGTGGTGTTCCAAAAAGCGAGAACCGCCGCCAAGATGGCGTCTCTCCCGGTCAGCGCCGCCAAGAGGACGGCTTCCCATACGCTTGACGGCCCGTGGTCGGTTACGTTCGATCCGAAGTGGGGCGGGCCGCGGAAGCCCGTCGAATTCCCCGCGCTGACGGACTGGACCGCGCACACGGACCCCGGCATCCGTTACTATTCCGGTACTGCCGTGTACCGCAAGTCGTTCGACGCGCCCCCGGACTGCCCGACCGACGCGCCCGTCACGATCGACCTTGGCGCGCTCCGCGACGTGGCGCAGGTCACGCTCAACGGACAGGACTTGGGCATCGCCTGGACGCCGCCCTACGCCGTGACCGCGCCCGGCCTGAGGGCGAAGGACAACCTGCTGGAGATATCCGTGGTGAACCTTTGGGCCAACCGCCTCATCCGTGATGCGGCGCTCCCGCCCGCAGAGCGGCTGACGAACACCGGGACGAGTCCGAATCCCTTCAGGAAAGATCACGCGCTCTTCCCGTCGGGTCTCTACGGCCCCGTCACGATACGGCAATAAATACGATTGCGCCGCGGCTAGGACGAAAGCGCTTTCTTGAGAATCGTCTCCGTGTCGGAGAGCGAGGGATCGGCGGCGAGGACTTGCTGCACCTTCGCGCGGGCGACCTCTTCGCTGAAGCCGAGCGCGGAAAGGGCGAGCATCGCGTCGCGCAACACCGCGCCCTGCTCCTTCGAGACGACGGAGGTGGCGTTGGCCAGCGCCTCGATGGGATTGATCTTGTCACGCAGCTCCACCACGATGCGCTCGGCGGTCTTGCGTCCGATGCCCTTGATCGTGGCGAGTCGCTTCGCGTCGCCCTGCGAGATGGCGAGCTGGAGGTCGCCGACGGTGAGGCCGGAGAGGACGGCGAGCGCCAATTTGGGTCCGACGCCGGAGACGGTCGTCACGAGCGCGAACGCCTCGCGTTCGGCGGCCGACGCGAAACCGAAGAGTATCTGCGCGTCTTCGCGCACCTCGTGGTGCGTGAAGAGCTTCACGCGCTCGCCCTCGGCGGGCAGGCGATCAAAGGTGGAGATGGGGATGAAGACCTCGTAGCCCACGCCGCCGCATTCGACGATGACGCGCGTGATGTCCTTTTCGGCGAGAGTTCCATTGAGATAGGCGATCATGGTGGCTAGTGGTTAGTGGCTGGCACGGGGAGAGGTTCACGGTAGCGGAAGGGGGCGATGGCCGTGGCGAGGCGAGTTGAAGGGTCGAAGGTGATTACCGCGCCTTCCAGCGTGGAGGGCCCCGTCGCAACCTCGAAACGGGCGGGGATGCCCGTCATCAGCTTCTGGAGAACCGGCTCGAACTGGCGGCCGATGGAAGAGTGCCAGGGGCCGGTCATGCCGAGGTCGGAAATGAACGCCGTGCCGCCGGGGAGAACAGTGGCGTCGGACGTCTGGACATGCGTGTGCGTACCGACGACGGCGGTGACGCGTCCGTCGAGGTAATGCGCGAGGGTGATCTTCTCGCTTGTGGCTTCGGCGTGGAAGTCTACGAACACGGGGACGTCCTTGGGTATCTCGCGGAGGGCCGCGTCGGCGGCGTGGAAAGGGCAGTCGGCGGGCTGCATGAACACGCGTCCAAGGAGGTTGAGGACGGCGAACCTGCAGATGGGCGTGGTGATGAGGCGCCAGCCTTTGCCGGGGGCCTCGGGCGGGTAGTTCGCAGGCCGCACGAGGTTCGCGACCTGTCCGACGGTGGGGGCGAACTCCTTCTGTCCCCACGTGTGATCGCCCATCGTGATGGCGTCGGCGCCGGCGGCGGTTATCTCGTTCGCGAGCGCGACGGTGATGCCCGAACCGGCAGCGGCGTTTTCCGCGTTGACAATGACGGCGGCCACGCCCAGCTCCTGCCGGATGCGCGGGAGGCGTTCCTTGAGAATGCGCCGTCCGGGACTGCCGACGACGTCGCCTAGCATCAGGATCTTCATGACAGCGGAAGAACAGCTAGGACGACGAAAAGCGCGCCGACCGCCGCAAGGACGGCCCCGGCGGCTCGGACGCGGACGGGCACGGCGGCCAGCCAGGCAAGCGCCTGGCGGATGCGCCACGGATAGAACATGCCGTACATGCCGACGACGATGCACACGTAGGCGAAGATGACGAGCGCGAGACGCCACGGCGTATCGCACAGGCGAATCATGGGAAACATCTCGGCAGGGAAGAGCATGAGGATCGCGCTCACGCCCCGGATCGGCAAGAGGTTGGGCATCCACCAGCAGGTGAGGATCGTGAGGACGATCGCAAGGATCGGCAGTTCCATCGGGAACGCCTTGAGGAACTTGTCGAACACGTCGATGCCGATCGTATGGCACTCGTAGGCGGTCCAGACCCATCCGACGGCACAGAGAATCCATCCCGCGACCGTGTTGCGGGGGAAAGAAACACACTGCTCCGACGCGCGCGCGGTGAAGCAAAGGGCAAACAGCCCAAGCGCGAGCGTCGGCACTCCCAAGAGAAGAAACCACGTTGTCATGGCGTTTATTTTACCATAATCTCTCTTGGCATGGACGCAAGAATTTCATCGAGCAGACGGATGGATTTCTGGCCGGGCGCGATCTCAAGTGTACTGTTTACGTCGAGGACGTCTGCGCCGGTGGCCGCCGCCGCCGCGACGTTGGCGGCGGAAAGACCGCCCGCAAGGACGACGCGATGCCCCGCGCGCTTCAGGACGGCGACCTGCGACCAGTCGGCGCGCATGCCGGTCCCGCCGCGTTGCGTTCCTTTGCGCCCGTCAAGAAGAACGGCATCGGCGACGGGCCCGCTGGAGGGCGGCATTCCCGACGGGTCGTATAGTTGCCACACTTCGTATCCAGCCGCCTTGAGCGCCGCGATCTTCCCCGCGTCGTGGTCGCAATGCAGCTGCACGACGTCGATCGGTACGGATTTCGCGATGCGCGCGATCTCGGCGACGTCCTGTTCCACGAACACGCCGACGAAACGTACGCCTCCTGCGGCAGAGACGATCTCCCGTGCCTGTTCCGGCGTCACGCGGCGCGGCGAGCCGGCGGCGAAGATGAGGCCCAGGTAGTCCACGCCGCGCCGCGCCGCCTCGACGGCGAACGCGGCGTCCGTGATGCCGCAGACCTTCAGCCGAGGCACGGCTTCTTTCCTTCCGCGAGGCACTTCACGAGGGCGGAGCCGACGATAAAGCCGTCGGCGTGTCGGCTGACCTCATCGGCTTGTGCCTTCGTGGAGATGCCGAATCCGGCTGCGACGGGCAGGTGAGCCACCGCGCGGATCGCGTCCAGGCGCGACGTAAGGTCGGACGGCAGTTCTGTCCGCGCGCCAGTCGTCCCCTTGACGGTGATGACGTAGAGGAAGGAGTTCTCGAGTCCCGCCTCGCTCTCCTTCACGCGCTCGATGGGCGTGTTGGGCGCAATCAGCGGCACGTAGCTCACGCCGCGCGGCGCGAGGACGGACAGCAGCTCGTCGCGTTCCTCCAGCGGCAGGTCGACGGAGAGGACTGCGTCGATTCCTGCGTCGGCCACCGCGTCCGCGAAGTTCTCAAGCCCCTTCGAGAAGATGAGGTTGTAGTAGGAGAAGAGCACGAAGCCCGTCTCGGGATGCTTTGCGCGAAGGCGCTTCGCGAGCGCGATGATGTCGTCCAGCGTGACGCCTTGCTTGAGCGCCTCGTAGGCGGCGGAGCGGATGACGCCGCCGTCCGCGAACGGGTCGGAGAAGGGCACGCCGAATTCGACGATGTCCGCGCCGCCGGCGATGATGTCGTCCACGGCCTGCTCGCTTGCCGCGAGGGACGGAAATCCCATCGTGAGATAGGCGACGAACGCGCCGCGCCCTTCGGCCTTGGCCTTTGCAAATGCGTTAGTGATGCGTTGCTTCATTGGTTGGTTCCTTTCGGGCACGAGACGTTAGACGTTAGACGCGGCTTCGCGGGCCTTCTTGTATCGCATGACGTTTTCCATGTCCTTGTCGCCGCGACCGGAAAGATTGACGAGAAGAATCTTGTCCTTGCCGAGCTTCGGCGCGCGTTTGATCGCCTCGGCGAGCGCGTGGCTCGACTCGAGCGCGGGGATGATGCCCTCGAATCGGCAGAGCGCGTCGAAGGCGGCGATCGCCTCGTCGTCCGTGATGACGGCGTATTCCGCGCGGCCGATGTCGTGAAGGTGGCAGTGTTCCGGCCCGACGCCGGGATAGTCCAGTCCGGCGGAGACGGAATACGTGTCGAGAATGTTTCCGTCAGGCGTTTCGAGCAGCATCGTCTTTGCGCCGTGGAGGACGCCGAGGCGGCCGCCGTTGATGGAGGCCGCGTGCTCGCCGCTTGCGATTCCCTTGCCCCCCGCCTCCACGCCGACGAGCTTTACGCTCGTGTCGTCCATGAAGCCGGCGAAGAGTCCCATCGCGTTCGATCCGCCGCCCACGCAGGCGATCGCCTCGTCCGGGAGCTTGCCGTACTTCTCCAGGCACTGCCGCCTCGCCTCGACGCCGATGACGCTCTGGAAGTCGCGCACCATCTCGGGGTAGGGCGCGGGGCCGGCCACCGTGCCGATCACGTAGAACGTGTCGTCGCAGTTCGCCACCCAGTCGCGCAACGCCTCGTTCATGGCGTCCTTCAAGGTCGCGCTGCCTTCGCTGACGGCCTTGACCGTCGCGCCCAGCATCTTCATGCGCTCGACGTTCGGGGCCTGCCGGTCCACGTCGATCGCGCCCATGTAGACCGTGCACGGCATGCCGAAGAGCGCGGCGACCGTCGCGGTGGCGACGCCGTGCATGCCTGCGCCCGTCTCGGCGATGAGCCGCTTCTTGCCCATGCGCCTCGCGAGCAGCGCCTGTCCGATGGTGTTGTTCACCTTGTGCGCGCCCGTGTGGTTCAGATCCTCGCGCTTGAGGACGATCCGCGCGCCGCCGAGATGCTCGGAGAGCCGCTTCGCGTACGTGAGCGGACTTTCCCGCCCGACGTAGTCGCGCAGGATATCGTTGAACTCCCGCGTGAACGCGGGGTCGTTCTTCGCCGCCTCGTAGGCGGACTCCAGTTCCTTGAGCGGGGCCATGAGCGTTTCCGCCACGTATTGCCCGCCGTAGATTCCGTAGTGTGTTTTCATGGTTAGTGGACAGTGGTTGGTTGTTAGTGGTTAGCGAGTAGTTCGGTGAGTTTCTTTCCAGGGGAAGGGGCGCGCATGAGCGCCGTGCCGACGAGGAAGCCGTCCGCGCCGGCGGCTTTTGCGCGGCGGATCGCGTCCGCCGTGTGCATGCCCGACTCGGCGACGCGCAGGCACGGGCGCGGGATGCGCCCGACCAGCGCCTCAAGAAGCGAGACGTCCGTGGCGAAGTTGCGCAGGTTCCGGCAGTTGACGCCGATGATCCGCGCGCCCGCCTGGACCGACCGTGCGATCTCGTCCTCGTCGTGCGTTTCCACGAGCGCGGCGAGTCCGAGACCGTGGGCGAAGTCCAGCAGGTCCTTCAGCGTCGGATCGTCCAGCACGGCGGCGATGAGCAGGACAACGTCCGCCCCCGCGGCTCGCGCGGCGGCGATCTGATAGCGCGTGGAGAGGAAGTCCTTGTACAGGATCGGCACGTCCACCACCTTGCGAACGGCTTGCAGATATTTTTCGTCCCCGAGGAACCTGTGCGGCTCGCAGAGGACGGACAGCGCCGCCGCGCCCGCCGCCACCAGCTCGCGCGCCAGCTCGACGGGACGGAAGTCCTCTCGGATCATCCCCTCGGACGGCGAGGCTCGCTTCAGCTCCGCGATGACGCGAGGCGAATCGGCCAAGCTTAGTTGGGGCGTCACGTCTCGAGGGGGTGGGGTGGCCTCGACGCGTCGCATCATTTCCGCGAACGGGACTTCCGCTTCGCGGAGCATCGCGTCGCGGTGGCGCAGTTCGGTCAGTTCTTGCAGAATGTCGCTCATTTCATGGCCTCCAGCATGGCGTTGAGCTTGGCGAGCGCACGGCCCGAATCGACGGCTTCCGCCGCGAGGGCCAGCGCCTCCGCGTAGCTTGCCGCCTTGTCCGCCACCAGAATCGCCGCCGCCGCGTTCTCAATCGCCGCCGCGCGGTAGGCGCCGCGATCCTCGCCGTTCAGGACGGACAGAAGCAGCTTCGCGTTCGTCGCCGAGTCGCCTCCCTTGATGGCCGTGACGGGATGTCGTTCGCCGTATTCCTTGCCTGCGTCGAGAAGCGAGTTCCTGACCGTTCCGTTTGCGAGCGTCGAGACGAACGTAAAGCCGCCGGGACTGATCTCGTCCAGTCCGCCCGCGCCCGACACCACCATCGCCCGCGTCGAGCCGAGCCGGCCGAGCGCCTCCGCCAGGACCATCGCCAGCTTCTCCTGCGGCACACCGATCACGTGCCGCTTCGCGCCGGCGGGATTGGTGAGCGGCCCCAGCAGGTTGAAGACCGTACGGAAACCGAGCGTCCGGCGCACGGACGCCGCGAACCGCATCGCCGGATGCAGGTTGCGGCAGAAGAGGAATCCCACGCCGACGCGCTTCACGCATTCCGCCATCTGCTCCGGGCCGGCCGCGAGGTTGAGACCGAGCTCGCGTAGCACGTCGGCCGACCCGCACAGCGAGGTCGACGCGATGTTGCCGTGCTTGGCGATCATCACGCCCGCGCCCGCCGCGATGAACGCCGCCGTCGTCGAGACGTTGAAGGAGTTGGAGCCGTCGCCGCCCGTGCCGACGATGTCGACAGGATCGAGTCCGCCCAGGTCCACCTTCACGGCGGCGTCCGACATCGCGCGGGCCGCGCCGGCCAACTCGCCGGTTGTCACGGGGTTTCGCGCGATTGCCGTCAGGAACGCCGCCAGCTCCGGCTCGCTGACCTCGCCGGAAAGGATGGAAGCGAAGAACCCCTCCGCCTCCTCCTCGTTCGGGCTCGCGCCATCCAGCGCCCGCGCGATGACGGCCTTGCGCACCGACTGCGTCAATGTCTTGCGCGAACGCTTGCCGGAAACCTTTTCGAGGAAATTCGCGAGCTGTCGCGCGCCCTGCGGCGTTCCGATGGATTCGGGATGGTATTGCAGGGACTCGATCGGCAGCGTCTTGTGACGAAGGCCCATGATCTCGCCATCCTCGCTCTCCGCCGAAACCTCGAAGCAGTCGGGAAGGGTCGCGCGTTCGACGGCAAGCGAATGGTAGCGCATCGCCGCGAAACCCTGGTCCAATCCCTCGAAGAGACCTTTCCCGTCGTGTCGGATACGGCTCGTCTTGCCGTGCATGAGGCGCTTCGCCGGGACGATGCGCCCGCCGAACGCCTGCGCGATGGACTGGTGCCCGAGGCAGATGCCAAGAAGGGGAATCTTTCCGGCGAACGCCTTGACGGCGTCGAGCGTCACGCCGGCGGAGTCGGGGTTGCCGGGGCCGGGCGAGAACACGATCGCCTCCGGCGCGAGCGCAGCGATACCCGCCACGTCGATCGCGTCGTTGCGCACCACCTGCACCTCCGCGCCCAGCGCGCGCATCATCTGCACGAGGTTGTAGGTGAACGAGTCGTAGTTGTCGATCATCAGGATCATGACAGTTCCTCCGCAAACTTGACCGCCTCGAACACGGCCTTGGCCTTGTTGATGGTTTCGTCGTATTCCTTTTCAGGGTTCGAGTCGGCGACGATGCCGGCGCCTGAACGCATCGTGACGCGCCTGCCTTCCTTGACGAGCGTGCGGATGACGATGGCGAAGTCCATGTCGCCCGTCAGCGAGAAATAGCCGGCCGCGCCGCCGTAGATGCCGCGCGGCGACTTCTCGTATTCGGCGATAAGCTCCATCGCCCGCACCTTCGGCGCACCCGAGAGCGTGCCGGCCGGGAAGGTCGCCTTGAGGAGGTCGAACGCGTCGTATTCCTTCGCGAGCGTCCCCGTCACGTTGCTCACGAGGTGCATCACGTGCGAGTAGCGCTCGACGTGCGCGAAGTCCGCCACCTTTACGCTGCCCGTCTCGCAGACGCGTCCGAGATCGTTTCTTCCGAGGTCGACGAGCATCACGTGTTCCGCGTTTTCCTTCTCGTCGCCTTTCAGCTCGCGCTCGAGTTCGACGTCGCGAACAGGCGTCGCGCCGCGCGGACGCGTCCCGGCGATGGGCGCGGTGGCTGCCGTGCGTCCGGAAAGCTTCACCAGTTCTTCCGGCGAGGATCCGATCAGCGTCTTGCCGCCGATGCGCATGAAGAAGTTGTAAGGCGACGGGTTGATGGTCCTGAGCGCCCGGTAGAGCGCGAGGCCGGAGACGCCGGCCTCGACCGTAAACTTCTGCGACGGAACGATCTGGATTACCTCGCCCGCACGAATTGCCGCCTTGCACTTGGCGACGATTGCGCAAAATTCCGCCTTGCTCATCTCCGGCTGGAACGATTCGTCGGAGGCGGCACGTTGACTGGGGGCGCCGCCATCTTGGCGGCACATGAGCCGCGCGATCGACTCGGCGCTCAGCATCTTGCCGTAGATGCGTTCGATCTGAGCCATCGCCTCGGCGTATGCGTCCGACGCCGAGGCGTCCGCGACTACGACGATGGTCACGGTTCCGCGCACGTTGTCGAAGATGAGGAACTTGTCGCACAGGAGGAATGCCATCGGCGGCGTTTTCTCCTCGCTCGCCAGCTTGACGCGCGGTTCGAACAGGCGGACGGCGTCGTAAGCGACATAGCCCACGGCCCCGCCCTGGAATTCCGGCAGTTCGTCCGCCGTCGCATAGCGGGCGGTGGCGAAGCGCGCCTTCAGTTCCTTGAGCGCGTCCGGACCCTCTATCCGCCCGGAGGGTTCGAGGCCAAGGTAGGAGTATCGGCCGCGCGTTTCGCCGCCCGCGACGCTTTCGAGGAGGAACGCCTCATCGTTCTCGTCCAGTCGTGAAAGGGCGGCGACGGGCGTCTCGCGGTCGGCGAGAAACTCCTTGAATACCGCCACACGGTCGGCTTTCGCCGCGCGTCGCTTGAATTCTTCTTCTGTTAGTTTTTTTAGCATGGTTTGCTCTCTCCGGGGTTGATTTTTTCGTAAAACGAAAGCGGGCCGATTTCCTTTCGGATTCGGCCCGCCTGCTCGCGTCTTGATTGCCAGTGGATTTTTACCAAAGCACCTCGCGCCCTGCGAAACCGAATCCGCAAGGCCACCACCACTTCATGTTCATGGACGCTAATGTGCTCATGTCGCAATCAGTCTACCATACATGTTTCCGCGCTGTCAACGGCGAAACTAAAAAAAATTTGTTGTTCTAATTTTGTCATTCGCTGAACTAGACAAGAACAGCTTATGTTTGGTCTTTGCATGTAACAATGGTCTGCATCTTCCTCTTGAGCGAGTTGCAAAATCAGGGGGTGTCAGTCCGTTGCCGAGAATGAGATTATGGTGCGTATGAAATCTCATGGCCGAGGGTCGGGCGACGACGGTCATCGGATACGTTTCCCTGCATATACTACTGTGACAGAGGTCAAGCAGATATGCTACAATTGAGCCGTCATGAAAAACCGTCTGATGAAAGTTGCCGCGTTTGCGGCGATGTTGGCGTCGTTCGCGCGGGCGGACGACATCCCTCCGCCCGACGAGTTCGGCCAGCACGGCTCGGCGGGGCTTGTCCTGCTGCTCTGCATCCTTCCGCTCGTGGGGGCCGGATGCCTCTATTTCGCAATGCGCCGTCGCAAATAGGAGCGTGAGATGCTGGCGCTCCTGACCATCGTCCATCCGCTCGTGGACGCCTGCTCGCTCTGCGTGCTGCTGGCGGGCGGGATGACGTGGGAGCGTGTGCTTGCGTACAACTTTCTGGCGTTCGCGCTTCAGTTGCCGCTGGGCGTGGCGTTGGACGCGAGACCGGGTCTGGGGCGCGGCGGATTTGTCGTTGGGACGGGGCTCGTTTGCGCGGCGGCGCTCGCGTCGGTAGCCGGCGCGCACGGGTGGGTTGTTCTCTCGGTCGCCTGCGTCGGTAACGCGCTTTTCCACCTGACGGCCGGCAAGCAGGTGCTGGACGCGCACGGCGGGAAGAGCGGGCCGATCGGGCTCTTCATCTCCACCGGCGCGCTCGGACTTCTGGCGGGCAGGCTCGGAATGGAACGGTGGGGGGCTCTCTCGCTGCCGCTGTTCGCCGGCGCGCTGGCCGTCTGCGCGACGGTGGCCGGATGTCGCAGAGAGTGGACCGAGCGGGCGGCGGCAGACGAGTCAGCCGTGGTTTCGACCATCGGGGTTCTTGTTCTTGCAGGGCTTTTCGTGTTGATCGCGTGGCGCAGCTGGGTAGGACTGGAGGCGACCCGGCTTTCGATGGCGGCGGGGACGGCGGTCGTGCTGGCCGGCGCGGCGGCGGCTTGGGGCGGCAAGGCGGCGGGTGGCTATCTGGCCGAACGGCTTGGCCGCTGGCCGACGTTGGCGGCGAGTGTCTGCGGAAGCGTCGCGCTCGCGTGGGCGTGCGCGCCCGAAGCCGTAGTGGCGTGGATTGTTCTTCTTTTCGTGGCCCAGTTGGCGACAGGGCCGGTGTTGTCGCTTGCCTACGATCATCTCGGACGGCGGAGCGGCACGGCGTTCGGCTTGAATTGCCTTGGTCTCTTCGCCGGAAGCTTCTGAAGGACGGCACGGACGATTTTTGGTATAATGGAACTGCCATGACGGTTACTCGGGAAAACATGTATGAAGACGCTGCTTCCGGGAGGTGGGATTCCTTCCGGCGGCACTACATGTCGTTCTTCGCCAGCATCGGGTGCGGGACCAGGCTTGCGTTCGAGGCCTTGGGTTACCTGCCCGCGACGGTGGTTCGGCGCGATTCGCGCGCCGCGATGGTGCGCCAATTCTACACCACGGGCATCCGTACGCTTCCCGTCATCACGGTGGTGGGGCTCTTTTCCGGCATGATCCTCGGCTTGCAGGTGGGGCTGGCGCTTCGGAAGTTCAACCAAGAGGTGTATCTGGGCGCGGCGGTGATGATTTCGCTCATCCGCGAGATGGGGCCGTTCGTGACGGGCATCTGCCTTTCGGCATGCGTGGGGTCGGCTCTTGCGGCGGAGCTGGGCACGATGACGGTGAACGACGAGGTGGCGGCGCTGGAGACGATGTCCATCTCGCCGGTGCGGTACCTGGCCGCGCCGCGCATGGGGGCCTTGCTCGTGATGTCGCCGATCCTGGCGTTCTACGCTTGCGTGCTGGGCGTGATCGGCGGCGGGCTCGTGGGCTATACGCAGCTCAACGTGCCGTTCCGGCAATACATGGCGAGCGCGATGTCGATCGCCGAGCTGAAGGATCTTTTCGTCGGTCTCCTGAAGGCCACCGTGTTCGGCGTCGTGATCGGCGCGGTGAGCTGCCATGAGGGGTTCGCCACGCGCCTCGGCGCGGTGGGCGTGGGCCGTGCCACGCAACGGAGCGTGATCATCTCGTTTCTGCTGATTCTGATGCTCGGCTACATGATCACACGTCTCTTCTACTTCGAGTTCTGAGGAAAGTGAAGCCATGATCCGATTCGACAACGTTGTGAAGCGGTTCGACGGCAGGGAAGTCCTGTCCGGCGTGTCCTTCACCGTCGCGAAGGGCGAGGTGCTGGCGCTCGTGGGGCCGTCGGGCACGGGCAAGTCCGTGACGCTCAAGCACCTCGTGGGTCTGCTCTCGCCCTCGGAGGGGAGCGTGTGGCTGGAGGAGACGGAGATTTCCGCCGCGCGCGGCAAGACGCTTGAGGCGATCCGCGCGCGCATCGGCTATCTCTTCCAGGGCGGCGCGCTGCTGGGCTGGCTCACCGTGGGCGAGAACGTGGCCCTGCCGCTCAGGGAGCGCACGAACCTTTCGGACGACGAGATCGACCGGCGCGTTGCCGACGCGCTCGCGGCGGTGGAGCTTTCGGACGCGGCGGACCGCTATCCCGCCGAGATATCCGGCGGGATGCAGAAGCGCGCGGGCCTGGCGCGCGTTCTCGTGCGCCAGTGCGACGTCGTGCTCTACGACGAGCCGACCTCCGGCCTCGATCCCGTGACGGCGGCCACGATCAACCGCCTTATCCGCAAGCTGAACAAGGAGCGCGGCGTCACCTCCATCGTCGTGACGCACGACCTGCAGAGCGCGCTCCTCTTCGCGGACCGCATCCTGATGTTGAAGAACGGGCACGTGGTGGAGCTGTCCGCGCCGGCCGAGTTCGTCCGCTCGTCGAACCCCGACGTGCGCGAGTTCCTGGCGGCGCAGTTCATCACCCCCGACTTGCTGGAGAAGAAGCTATGAGCAGAAAGAACAGAGACGTCTTTTCGGAGATCATCGTCGGCATCTTCATGGTTGCCGTGCTGGCGCTTTTGGCGTATTTCACGATCGTCATCTCGGGCGTGGATCTTCTGATGGGGCGCGCCAAGACGACCGGCACCTTCGTGTTCCGCGACGTGGGCGGGCTGAAGGAGCGCGACAGCGTGATGTACCGCGGCATGAAGGTGGGCGCGGTGGAGCGCATCGAGCTGGGAGCCTCCAACATCACGGTGCGCGTGAAGGTGGACAGCGACGTCCTCATGCGCGAGACTGGCAAGGCGTCCGTCTCCGCCCTCTCGCTGCTCGGCGGCAACTACCTGCTGCTGGAGGAGGGGACGGGCAAGCCGCTGCCGCTGGAGAAGACCGTGTTCCGCGGCGAGCCGCCGGTGGACTGGATGCGCGACCTCGGCGAGATCGCGCGCAACCTTAACGACCTCACGTCCCAGGGCAACCTCAGGAATATCGTCACCAACTTCGAGGAGACGGCCAAGAACCTCAACAAGATCGTCGCGCGCGTCGAGCGCGGAGAGGGCACCGTGGGCAAGCTGCTCTCGGCCGACAACACGCTCTACGGCGACCTCACGAACACGGTGGTCCGCGCCCGTCAGACGTTCGACAGCGCGAAGGAGACGTTCGACAACGCGGCCTCCATCTCGGCGCGTCTGGAGAAGGGCGAGGGAACGCTCGGCAAGCTGCTCTCGAAGGACGAGACGGCCTACGGCGACCTTACGAACGCCGTCGCGAGCATCAAGGAGACGTTCGCGCACGCTGCCACGGTGGCCGAGCGTCTGGAGAAGGGCGAGGGTACGCTCGGGCGGCTGCTGGCGAAGGACGATGCGCTCTGGGGCGACCTGACGAATACTGTCGCCAACATCCGCGTCGCATCGGAGAAGCTGAAGAACAGCGAGGGCCTGCTCGGGAAGATCCTCGACGACAAGGAACTCGCCGACAACGCCTCGAAGCTGATGGAGAACCTGAAATCCGTCTCGGACAAGCTCGCGAAGGGCGAAGGGACGCTCGGCAAGCTGACGACGGATCAGGAAATGTACGACGAGGTGAACGGCCTCATCAAGGACGTTCGCCAGATCGTGGACAACTACCGCGACACGACGCCGATCTCCACCTTCGGCTCGCTCATCATGGGCGGGCTCTGAGGAATGCGTTGGTTTTCGTACCGTCGTGCGCGGCGGGGAGCCGCCGTCCTGGCTGGCGGTTCGCGGCCTACTGCAACCCTGCGGAGCAAAGGACGCGGAAGCCGTTGAAGTTGCCGCGG
>CAMNLN010000032.1 GCA_946543025.1 uncultured Verrucomicrobiota bacterium | reverse complement strand
GACACGAGCACCACCAGTGCGGCGGGATTTGGTATACTGACGCCATGCGAAAGATAAAACTCGGTCTCTTCGGCAAGATCTTCATCGCCATCGTGGGCGGCATCGCGCTCGGCTGGCTGCTCGGGCATCCGTGGGCGCCCTGCGCGTGGGGCCTCAAGGGCGTCAACGCATTCAGCGGCGTCTTCGGGCAGATACTCCGCTTCATCGTGCCGCTCCTCATCCTCGGCCTCGTCACGCCCGCCATCGCCGAGACGGGCGCGGGCGCGGGCAAAACGCTTCTTGCCGTCGTCCTCATCGCCTACGGCTCCACCGTCTTCGCCGGCTTCCTCTCCTACTTCGGCAGCGCGACCGTCTTCCCCTCAATCCTCGCCGAGGGCATCGGCCACCTCGACAAGGCCGCCAAGGTCAAGCCCCTCCTCGAGATTCCGCCCGTCATGAACGTGATGACGGCGCTCTTTCTCTCCTTCATGATCGGCCTCGGCATCATCTTCACCAAGGCGGACGCGATCAAGCGCGGCTTCGACGAGCTGCGCACCATCGTCTCGAAGACGATCGAGGGCGTGATCCTCCCCGTGCTGCCCTTCTACATCATGGCCATGATCGCCAACATGACCGCCTCCGGACAGCTGGCCGCGTTCGGCGTCACGGCCGTCAAGATCATCGCCATGAGCATCGTCCTCACCGTGCTGCTGCTCCTGATCCAGTACGGCGTCGCGTGCATCCTCGCGCGCCGCAACCCGCTTTCCGTCGTCTGGAACATGCTCCCCGCCTACTTCACCGCGCTCACGATCTGCTCGTCCGCCGCCACGATTCCCGTCACGCTCCGGTGCGTGCGCAAGAACGGCGTCAGCGAAGAGGCCGCCGGACTCGTCGTGCCGCTCTGCGCCACGATCCATCTGGCCGGCTCCACGGTGAAGGTCGTCTCGTGCGCCGTCGCGTTCATGGTGCTGGCGGGCGCGCCTGTCACCCTCGGACAGTTCACGTACTTCATCTTCATGATGGCGATCACCGCCGTCGCCGCGCCGGGGGTGGCGTGTGGCGTGATCATGAGTTCGCTCGGGCTCCTGGAATCGATCCTCGGCTTCACGCCCGAGCAGTGCACGATGCTCATGACGGTCTACGTGGCGATGGACGGGCTCGGCACCGCCTGCAACGTGGCGGGCGACGGCGCGATCGCCCTCGTCATCGACCGGTTCTTCGTCCGCCGCAGCTGACCGCGAAAAAAATAATTAAATCAGGTGACATTGTCGCCGCGTCGGCGCATTCTCCTTTGTGATGACAACGGAGAATAAGGAATTTTACGGACATCTGGCACGGCGGATCCTGTTCGTGGCGGCGGCGAGCGGCGTCTATGGTGCAGTCCTGGCTGCCTGGCGTTCGCCGCTCATGGCGGCATACGTGGCGGCAAAGCTGCCGTTTGTCTTTGTCGGAACCACGGCCATCGTCTCATTCTTCTGCTGGATGGTCGGGCTGGCCGTCGGCGCAGGGCTCAGGTATCGCGAGGTGCTTGAAGCGGTATTTTTCGCAATGTCCGTGGCTGGCGCAATTCTTCTTGCGATGGCACCGATCGTCCTGTTCTTCGTCTTTTCCGCCGCGCCGGATTCCGGCTCGCGTGAGACGATGCGGCTTGCCCACTCCGCCATGATGCTTGCGCACGTCGTCGTCATGGGCGGCGCGGGGACGGTCGGCGTGACGCTTCTCTTCCAAATCCTCAGACGGCGCGTTCCTGCGGAATGCAGGCTTGTCTTGATGATGTGCCTCTGGCTGGCGGCGTTCGCCGTCGTCGGGTGCCAGCTTGGCTGGATCATGCGTCCTCTCGTCGGGAGTCCCAACATCCCTGCCGAGCTCATTCGCGCCGACGCGCTCGAAAGCAATTTTCTCGAATCCATTTTCACCCAGATCATACCGCATCTAATCAACGGAGGAACCATAAAATGAACAACGTAAAGACATTCGGTCCCGGCGAGCTGCTGCGCGCGCCGGACGAGATCATGGACTTTGCCGACGGCAAGGCGCTCGACTGGCGACTGGTCGTTTTTCTCGCGACGGCGACAGCGACGGGATGCGCGCTTTTCGGCTTCGCCGTCGGATCGTTCGTGGACCTGAAGGTCGCGGCTCTTGATGCGGCGAAGATGGCAGGCGTGGCGGCGTTTTCGTTCGGCCTCTGCTTCCCCTCGCTGTACGTCTTCGCGGCGATAAGCGGATCAAAGCTCTCGGCCGCCCGTCTCGCGGTGCTCGGACTCGTGTGCACCGCGACGCTCGGATGCCTCCTCGCCGCGCTTTCGCCAATCCTGTGGCTGTTCTCGGTCTCGACGGAGAAACCGGCGTTCATCGTCATCCTGTCCTGCATTCTCGCCACGCTTTCGTTCGTGTTCGCAGTGCGTCCGATAATAGCCGCCGCGCAGAAGAAAATCGTGGCCAATTCGTCTGGACTCAACGTGTGGCTCGCAGTCTTCGCCGTTATCGCGCTCCAGGCCGTCACGCTCGTCCGTCCGATGCTCGCGCCACTCGGTTCCGAACGCGATCCTCCCGGCAAGCGCTTCTTCCTAGAGCATTTCATCCGATCCATTCGATAAAACAGCACACCGCTCGGTTCACAGGAATTGCTTCCATGATTTTTAGACAGGATTATCAGGATTCACACGATTTCACAACTCAAAAAAGCTTGTAAATCATGCAAATCCTGTAATCCTGTCCCAGCAGTTACAGAAAGGGACTATTGGAAGAAGAGAAAGAGAGCTGGGAATATGCGTGATGGCATCTTGATGCGTATAGTCATGCGAAGCATAGCGGCAATCTTATTTCTCGCCATTGCCGTCCCTTGGAAGTTTCTGTTGCCAGAAACAATTATTCCATTATATTACATTTTGTCGTCCGACTTCTTTTCGGAGTATTATAAGTTGAATCATCTTGTCGCCGGCGGCGCGTTTGATCAAAACGGCTTGACGAGAATCCTTGCGATCATCCTGTTCATGGAGACGTTTGCCTTGTTGGGACGCAATCTGCTCATTCTGACATCCAAGCGCCGTGGCTGGAGGATCGCATGTAATTTGCTGTTCTCACTTGGATTTGTATTGCCTGTTTGCTGGGCGCTGATCTATACATGGGAACTTTCCCGTTACATCGCGGTCATGGGCATTACGCCTGCGCGCATCGCGGGTGTTCGATTTGCCGTTCTGCTGTTCTTTGTGCCGCTGTTCTGCATGTTAAGATGGAACATGGCAAAATGCACGCCGAAGCGAACAGGCGTCATTTTTCTTGTGTGCGCGGTTCTGGCATATTCCGCGGTGGCAGCAATAGATGCACGGGCAATACGCGCTGTCGCCACGCATCCGCGGCCAGCTGTTTGCTTCCCGAATCGTGTCGCCGTACCGGAGAAGCCGGCGACAGCGACGGATTATGGCCTGAAGGAGATTTGCTTCGGCATTGGTGCCCGGCGATGAACCACTGCAAGGCCATTCGGCGCACCTTTTCGGTTTGTGGTATAATTGCGCCAAATGCTCGAAAACGGAAGACAGATCGGGCCGTACCGCGTCGTGCGCCTGCTCGGCAAGGGCGGAATGGCCGAGGTGTATGAGGTGGAGAACGAAAGGTTGGGAGCGCGCTTCGCGCTGAAGGCGTTCACGCTCGACCACGGCGAGGTGGAGTTTCTGCGCAAGCGCTTCCATGTCGAGGGACGCCTCCTCGCGCGGCTGTCGCATCCGCGCATCGTGCGCGTGTACGACATGGACATTGACGCGAAAACGGGGCTCCCGTACTATGTGATGGATCTCGTCCTCGACGAATCGGGCCAACCGCGTTCGCTGCGGGATGCGCTGGAGCGCGGCGAGGTCACGGAGGAGAAGGCGGCCAGCTGGTACGAGGATCTTCGCGGGGGACTGGAATACATCCACGCGATGGGCGTGGTCCACCGCGACGTGACGCTGGAGAACGTGCTCGTCGGCTCCGACGGACGCGCGGTGCTCTCGGACTTCGGCGTATCAAAGATCCTGCCGCGCGATTTGCGCGCGGAGCTGAAGGAGACGGTCAACACGCTTGTGCGCGGCGAAAAGCCGCTCATGGGCAAGTCGTTCTACATCGCGCCGGAGGTCGCGGCGGGCGGCGACGAGTCGGCGGCGTCCGACTTCTACTCCCTCGGCGTCATGATGCTCCGGATTCTCGCGCAGGTCTGGTATGCGCCCGGCGTGAAGCTGGACGACCTGCTTCTTCCGCTCGATCCCGAATGGCGGCAGATACTTCCGCCACTACTCGCGGAGAAACCGACCGAAAGGAGAATGCCGGCTTGGCGCCGACCGGACAAGAACCCGTTCCGCTCGCTCGTCACCGCTGGCGGCGGCGAGAACGACGTGCTGCTGCGCATCCGCTTTCCGCACTGGATCCTGGCGGGAATCATGCTGTTCGCGGCCGTGGCGTTCGCGGCCGTAGCCATCTACGCGGCTTACGAGCGAGGCCAGCGGAAAATGGCAGAGCGCGAACTGCGGGGGCTTCGCGAGAGGATATCGACGCTGGAGGCGAAATGAGCGCATTTCCCGAAACACCGGCGACGCTCCTCGTCAAGCTCGCCGCGCAGGTGACGGGCGAGGACGAGGCGAACTGGACGCGGTTCGTCGACCTGTATGTTCCGGCGATACGCGACTTCGCGCGTCATCGCGGAGACGGACGCGACGTAGACGACATTGTGCAGGAGGTGCTTGTGGGGCTCGTGCGCGTCCTGAGGGGCAACAACTTCTCCGTGCGCGAGGGGAAGGGAAATTTCCGCGCCTATCTCGCGAAGATGATCCGCAGCCAGCTCTACATGGCCTACCGCCACGAAAAGGCGCGTGGACTTGGCCTCAACGTTCCCATCGACGAAGTGGAGCCAAGCGTGCCGGCGGACGTCGTCACGGCGGCGATCGACGCGGAATGGGCGGCGGCGCGCCATCGCGCGGCAGTAGAGCATGTCCTCACGAAGACGCTCGTCTCGGACCTCAACAAGCGCCTCTACCGCGCGTATGTCCTCGAGGAACGGCCCATCGACGAAGTGGCGCGCATGTTCAATGTCACACGGAACCAGGTAAGCCAGGCGAAGATGCGCATCGGGCGCATGGTTGCGGCGATAGAGGGTGTGTAGGGCAACAGCGGCGTCAGCGGCGGATCCGCAGCACGCTGAACGAGAACGGCGGCAGGTGGAGCTCCATCGTCTTGCCGCCGGTGAAAAGCAGCTCGTCCTTGCGCGGGACGACGCGGAGCGGCGCTTCCGGCGTGTTCTTCGCGCCCGGCTCGTCGCACAGCATCTCGCGCGCCACCTTCCCGGCGGGAATCGGCACGTCGAACGCGAGCGTCACGGGCCGCGCGTCGGGCGCGGCGTTCACGAGCTTCACCACCAGCTCGCCGCCCGCGAGCCCCGCGCCCGCGTGGAACGACGTCACGTCGATCGCCTCGCTCTTCGGGTTGAACGGACTCTTCTCGCGGTCCCAGCCGGCCGGCTGGCGCGTCGTCACCTTCGGGTAGGAGACGGGCACGACGCGGTCGGGCCGGTTGTGCGTGAACATCTTCTCCGCGTAGTAGGTTGGATTTCCGCAGACGGCGTCCGTCGTCACGTCGAGGAGCGAGAAGCCGTCGCGCGGTGCGCCCCGGCGGCGCGCGAGCGGCGCGTAGGCCACCATCTTCACCACGTCGCTGTTCTTCTCGATGCCGATGCGGAAGGCCGCTTCCGCGAGCGCCACGTAGAGGCCGTCCATCCAGTCGGGACGGATGTCGCGCGTGCCCCACTCGCCGATATAGACGGGCACGTTGTCGCGCGGGTAGGAATCGTAGCGGTCGGCGTGGTTGAGCCAGTAGCTCGGCGAGGCGTACATGTGCTCGTCCGCGAAATCCACCTCGCCCTTCCGTATCTCCGCCCAGCTCTCCTTGCCGCGCGGCGGGTCGCGGATCACGTGCGGGTCGATGGCGGCGATCACCTTCAGGTCGGGATGCACGGCCTTGACGCCCGCCGCGAGCGGATAGAAGCGCGAGTAGTATTCCTTGCCCCAGTTCTCGTTGCCGATGCCGATCGTCTTGAGCGGAAACGGCGCGGGATGCCCCATCTTCGCGCGGAGCGCGCCCCACGTCGTGTTCGTGGGGCCGCGGATGAACTCCACGGCGTCCAGCATGTTCGTGACGAGCCAGCCGAGGTTCGATTTCGGGAAGAGCTTCGAATCGCGGAACTGGCACGTGCGCCCGCCGATAAAGACGGGGAGCGGTTCCGCGCCGATGTCCTCGCAGAAGACGAAATACTCGTAGAAGCCGAGCCCCACGTTCTGGTAGTATCCCCAGATGTTCCAGAGCGGCTGACGCGCCTCGGGCGCGCCCACGGTGCGCTTCCAGTCGAACCATCCCGCGTAGTCGCAGCTCTCCAGCATGCAACCGCCGGGGAAGCGGAAGTTGGCCGGCTTGAGGTCGGCGATCAGCTGCGCGATGTCCTTCCGGAGACCGTGTCCCTTGAACGTCTCCGCGGGCATGAGGCTCACGTAGTCGATCTCCGCCGTGCCCGCCTTCGCCGCGAGGATCAGCAGGTGGGCCTTCTTCGCGGAGGCCTTCGGCGTGACGGTCGCCGCGAATTTCTTCCATGTTTCTTTCGGAAGGAAGTGCTTCTCGCAGAGGATCTTGTTCTCGGCGGACTCCACGCGCACGATGAGCGGCACGTCGCCGCGCGCGTAGAGCGAAAGGTTGAGCGGCACGCCGCCCTTCACGTCCATCTCGCCCATCGGGCCCGTGTTGCGCACGCCCGCGAACGGCGCGAACGCCTCCATGCGCAGGTAGGCGGGCGTATCCGCCTTGAGCGGCTTCGCATACTGGAGCGTGAAGCGTCCCATGCTGCCGCGGCGGCAGTCCGCCGTCCAGCCGGGGATGCCCAGGTCCGTCGGCCCCTTCAACCGCTTCTCGAAGCCGGCGTCGCTCGGCGCGGGACGGAACTCGAACCCGCGGTTCCACACGAGCTCTGGATAGAGGCATCCGTCCACGGAGAACGCGATATCCTCCAAAAAGATTCCCCACAACGAAGCGGGCACCTCATGCCCCGGCTTCGAGACCGCCACGTCAACCGTGACTCCAGAAGCGGCCAGCGCCGCCATCATCCCAACCGTCGCCACTATCCGTTTTTTCATGATCGTCATCCTCTCTTAAGTCGTTCGGCGAGCGAGGTGCGGCGCTCGCGCACCGTGTTTGTCTCGATCGCCTTCTGCACGGCGTAGTGCGAGCCGATCACGAGCACCAGCTTCTTCCCGCGCGTGATCGCCGTATAGAGCAGGTTGCGCTGGAGCATCATGTAGTGCTGATTGTGCAGCAGCACGATCACGGCGGGGTACTCGCTTCCCTGCGACTTGTGGATCGTCGTCGCGTACGCCAGCACCAGCTCGTCCAGGTCCCCCGAGCGGTATTCCACGGGCCGTCCGTCGAAAAGCGCCACAAGGGAGCGCGCGGACGGTTCCACGGACTGCACGAAGCCGACGTCGCCGTTATACACGTCCTTGTCGTAGTTGTTCCTGAGCTGCATCACGCGGTCGCCCGCGCGGAAGAAGGTCGCGCCGCGCTGGATCGCCGGTCCGCTCCCGTTGAGTCGCGCCTGGAGGACGGCGTTCAAGTTCTCCGCGCCGAGCAGGTTGCGACGCATGGGCGTGAGCACCTGCACGTCCTGCATCGGCTCCAGGCGGAAATGGCGTGGGATTCGCACGGTCATGAAGTCGAGCGCGTAGGCGAGGGCCTTCTGCGGGTCCTCCTGCGCGATGAAGTAGAAGTCGCTCTCGCCCGCGCGCGTCTCGAACGGTTCGCCCGCGTTGACATGGTGCGCGTTGCGCACGATGAGGCCGCTGCTGTCCTGCCGGAAGATCTCCGTCAGGCGCGAGGCGGGAATCTCGTCGGAGCCGATGAGATCGTGCAGGACGTTGCCGGGGCCGACGGACGGCAGCTGATCGGTGTCGCCCACAAGAATCAGCGTGGCGGACGCGGGCAGCGCCGAGACGAGGTCCGCCATCAGGCGGACGTCCACCATCGACGTCTCGTCGAATACGAACACGTCGCCCGGAAGCGGATGGTCCTCGTTGTAGGAGAACTCGTTCGTCTGCGGATTGTACTTGAGCAGGCGATGAAGCGTCTGGGCGGGCGCGCCGGTGGACTCGGACATCCGCTTCGCCGCCCGTCCCGTAGGGGCGCCCAGCAGCACGTGGATGCGATGCTCGCCGCCACGCGCGCGGTAGATGTCCACGAGCGCGCGTATGATCGTCGTCTTGCCCACGCCAGGACCGCCGGTGATGATGCTCACCTTCGAACGGAGCGAGGTGCGTACCGCGTTCAGCTGCGCGGGCGCGAGCGTGAAGCCTGTCCGCTTCTCCCACCAGCCGATGGCGCGCTCGGGGTCGATGGGCTGGAAGGACTGCGGCGCGTCGAGCATCCGGCGGAGCTTCGCCGCCGTCCTGCGTTCGGCGAACCAGAGATCTTTCAGATAGAGGCGGTCTTCCTCCTTCACCACGCGTCCGTCGGCGATCTCCGCCTTGAGCGCCTCGGCGAGAATCTCCACGGAGATGCCCACAAGTTCCTGCGCATGAAGAAGCAGGTCGGGTTCTGACGTCCAGCAGTGCCCCGCCTCGTCCGCCTCCGTCTGGAGCGTATGGACGATCGAGGCGCGCGCCCGCAGCGGCGAGTCCTTCGGCAGCCCCACGGCCGTCGCGATGCGGTCGGCCGTCGCGAAGCCGATGCCCCAGATATCGCGGCAGAGGCGGTAGGGGTCCGCCTTGATGATGGCGATGGAGTCGGGGCCGTACTTGCGGTAGATCTTGGCTGTCTTTGCGACGGAGATGCCGTAGGTCTGCGTGAAGATCATCACCTCGCGCGTACCGCGCTCCGCCGCCCAGGACTTGCGGATCGTCTCGATGCGCCCCTTGCCGATGCCGCGTACCTCGCGCAACCGGCCGGAGTGGTGGTCGAGAACGTCGATCGTGTCCGCGCCGAACGCATCGACGATGCGGCTCGCGTAGGTGGGGCCGATGCCCCGGATGAGACCGGAGGCGAGATAGCGGCGAATGCCCTCCACGGACTTTGGCGCCACGCACGTGATGGCACGCGCCTTGAACTGCCGCCCGCGCGCGGGATCGTCCACCCATTCGCCCTCCGCGTGCAGCATCTCCCCTTCCCACACGGCGGCGCACGTCCCCAGCACGGTCGCCTCCTTCTCGCCGAGACGGAACGCGCCGTCGCCCTCCGTCGTCACACGCAGCACGGTAAACCCCGTCTCGTCGTTGCGAAAGACGACGGACTTGACGGTCCCGTCGACCGTCCCGCCGTCCTGCCCAACGTTGTCCGCCGCAGCTGTGCCGTTTCTCGCCATGGCGATATTATACACGATAATCCGCCGCACTGCACCAAAACGCGCGCCTGTTGCCAACGGACAGGCCGTATGCTAAAATGGGCATCGTCATGAGTACGCCCGTACAGCCCGAAAGCTGCGCCGCCGTGCGGCAGATCGCGAACTGGAAGTTCATCCGTCCGCTCGGCAAAGGAGGCATGGCGGAAGTCTTCGAGGTCGAGAATGCGCGTCTCGGCACACATGCCGCGCTCAAGCTCTTCTCCTGCGCAAAGGACAAGGATGGCGAAGTGCGCGCGCGTTTCCTCGCAGAAGCCGCCCTTCTCGCCCGCCTGAACCACCCGCGCCTCGTGCGCGTGTTCGACTACGGCATCGACCCCGCCACCGACCGCCCCTACTTCGTGATGGATCTCGTGCTCGACCCTTCTGGCTCCCCCAAGACGCTTGCCGACAAGGAATTCGTCGGCGCGGACGAATCCCACGTGGCCATGTGGTACGACGATCTCCGAGAAGCCCTCGCCTTCATCCATGCGCGCGGCATCGTCCACCGCGACGTCAAGCTCCAAAACGTGCTCGTAGGACCGGACGGACATGCCGTCCTGTCCGACTTCGGCGTCGCGAAGATATTCGACACCTCGCTCCGTGAAGACGTCGGACTCTCGCCCGAAGAGACGATCCACGCCGCCGAGGGCCGACGTACGGTGATGGGCAGCCTCGGCTACCTCGCGCCCGAACTCGAAATGGGCGTGGCGGCTTCCCCGGCAAGCGACTACTACGCGCTCGGCGTGCTCGTCTTCTACCTTCTCACCGGCACCTGGTGCGAGCCGCGCACGGACATCGCCGCCGCGCTGGAGACGTACGATCCCGTCTGGCAGGAAATCCTGCCCAAGCTGCTGCACGCCAACCCGTCCGCGCGCAAATGTCCGTCGTGGCGGGAGCAGGAGAAATCTTTTCAGGAAAAGGACGCCGCCAGGGCGGAGGCGGAAAACGATCGGTCGCAAAACGCACTTGCCGCCGCGCACCGACACAAGAAGATCGCAATCGCGACCGCCGTCCTGTTCGCCGTCGCGGCGGCGATATTGTTAGCCATTTCCCTGCCGGTTTCTAAATCTCAGTCTCTGCCAGAGCCCGTCAGCCTCGGCACCCTCGTCCGAATCCCTGACGATGCCAACAATGACTCGACTCCCTCTCGCGAGGAATACAAAGCCGCGGTGCCCGTCGCCCGCTGGTTCGTCTGCGAGATCGTCAACGACATGAACTGCGGCAAGAAGACCAAAGACGAGGCTGTCAGGGAAATCAAGCAGCTCGTGGAAGACATCAAAAACGAAACGCTCGACGAAACCAAAGATGAATTCGTAACCCCACTGGACGCCGACGCCCTCCAGAGGCTTCTGGAAATCGCCGCCGACAATCTCGTGCAAAGGACTGGAAAATGAGCTCGTTCCCCGAAACATCCTTCACCCTTCTCGAAAAGATCGGCAAGCTCGCGCCCGGCCAGGATGAAGCCGCCTGGCAGCGGCTCTGGGAGCTGTATGCTCCCGCGCTTCGCCAGTTCGTCATCTGGAAAGGCGGTGAACGCAACGCCGACGACATCGTCCAGCAAGTGCTTGTCAAACTTGTGGACGTGCTTCGTTCAGGCTATTACGACGCAGAAAAAGGCCGCTTCCACTCCTACCTCGCCACGATGGCCTACAACGAAGTCCACATGCAACGGCGCAAAGAGTTGGCCCGACGCCAAGACGATCATCTGCCGATCGACAACTTCGTCGGCGAGGGCGTGAACGACGGGCAGGAGAAGACCGAAACGCCCGATGCGCTCAAGGCGGACGCGGCCCCTGCCGGCGATTCGCTCGACGAGGACTGGCGGCGCGCGCTTGTGGCCGCCGCCACCGAACACGTGCTCACGAAGACAGCACTTTCCGAACGCGACCGATCCGTCTACCGCCTGTTCAGGCAGGAAGAACGCCCGCTTGAGGAAGTCGCCGACAAGTTCGGGCTTTCGCGCAACAACGTCAGCAAGATCTGCTCGCGCATCGACCAACGGATCGTCGCCGTCGGGCGCGAGATGGCCAATCTGGCCGAAAACATCTAGCGCGCGTCGCCTGCGACGCCTGGAACGGCTGCCCGGCCGAGCTCGAAAGCCTTCTTGTTGATTTCGAGCAGCTTGGCCTTGCGTCCCGTGAAGCTCTCTTCCATCGCCTTGAGCCAGGCGGAAGTCTTGAACGGGGACAACATCGAGAGCGCGCCGGCGAGCACCATGTTCATGGTACGCACGTTGCCAACGTCCTTTTCGGCGATAGCAAGCGCATCAACCACGAGAGCATCGGGGAACGCCTTGGCGAGGCGCGTCTCGAAATCGGTAACCGGCTGCTGGAGGCCGCTCGACACCGTCACCGGCACGAGGTCGACGTTATTCAACAGGATCTTGCCGTCCTTCGCGAGGAAATGCGCCCAGCGCAGCGCCTCCAGACGGTCGAACGCCACAAGAACGTCGCTCTGTCCTTCAGGAATGATCGGCGAATGGACCTCCGTGCCGAAACGCACGGACGAGATGACGCTGCCGCCGCGCTGTGCCATGCCGTGAATCTCGCTCTTCTTCACGTCCATGCCGCTCAGCGCGGCCGTCTTCGCCAAAAGGTCGGCGGTCAGCAGGATGCCCTGCCCGCCCACGCCCACGAGAGAAACGTTGATCGTCTTCATTCCGCCCTCTCGACCGTCAGTTCCGGATCCAGTTCCTGCAGCTTCGCCTCGATGCCCTGCTTGAGCGTCATCATCGCGTACGGGCAGCTGCCGCAATGCCCCACGAGCTTGAGCGTGACGACCTTGCCCTCCATCTTCACGAACTCCAGATCGCCTCCGTCGTTCTGAAGCATGGGCCGGAGCGCGTCGAGCATCGCCTTGACCTGTTCTTCGAGATTCATTTCATGACTCCAATCGTTTGCGAAACCGCTTCTATTATACCATAAATCGCAGCCGTCGGCCGCACAGCGGCCAGTGGCGTCATTTGCCGTCGTCATCCCGCTCCTCGGCGCGCGGATGATAGGTGCGGTGGATTTGCCCGAGGCGCGCCTGGTCCACGTGCGTGTAGATCTGCGTGGTGGCCACCGAGGCGTGGCCGAGCATCTCCTGGATGGATCGGATGTCCGCGCCGTGCGCGAGGAGGCTCGTGGCGAAACTGTGCCGCAGCACGTGCGGCGAGACGACGGCAGGATCGATGCCGGCTGCAAGCGCACGTTCCTTCAGCAGCTTGAAGACGCCCATGCGCGTGAACCCCTTGCCGAGACGCGTGACGAAAAGATGCCGCTCGGCGAGATTGCCGCGCGCAAGCGGCCCGCGCCCCTCGTCGAGGTAACGGCGGATGGCCGCCGCCACGGACGGCGCGAACGGCACGAGACGGTCCTTCGACCCCTTGCCGCGGCAGCGAACGAGCTCGGCGCCGTCGGGCAGGTCCGTCAGCTCCAGCGCGCACAGCTCGCTCACGCGCAGGCCACAGCCATAGAGCATCTCCAGCATCGCGCGGTCGCGCAGGTCACGCGGCGTCGTGCCGTCGATAGAGGCGACGAGTCGAATCGTCTCCTCCTCGCCGAGCGTACGCGGCAGGATGCGGGCGCGCTTGGGTGCCTCCAGCCCTTCACCGAGGTCGCGCGCCGTCCACCCCATCTCCTTCAGGTGGCTCAAAAACTCCTTGATCGCAATAAATGCGCGCGCACGCGTAGAGGCGCGGCGGCGCTTCTCCTGCAAGGACTCGAGCCACGCACGCACGTCGTCCTGCGTCAGCTGGGCCGTCGTCTTCCGTCCGTGCGACGCCAGGAACTTCGCGAACGCCCGCACGTCTCGGCCGTACGCCTCGCAAGTCTTTGCGGCGAGCCCGCGCTCCAGCGCCAGGCTCGCCGCAAACGATCCGATGGTCTCGGACAGCGCCGCCACGGGACACCCTACTGATTCTTCTTGCGCGCGGCCCCGACAGACTCGGGCGTCACGCCGTTCGCGGTGAAGCCTGCCTTGGCGATCGCCATTTCGATGTTCTTCTTGGCGACCTTCATGGAATCGTACTTCAACGTCAGACGGTGCGCCGCCGCGTCGAAACACTCTTCGGCCAGGTTCTTGAGAAGCATGTCCCGCGCGTTCCTGGAGAGGATATCAGACCTCTTCTGGGCATCGCGCCCGCTTTTCTGGGCGGACTGCGCTTGACGGACCATCTCGCGGACTTCGGGAGAATCGATGGTCCGGCCGTGCGCCACGAGACCTTCGACCTGCGCCTGCAGCTTTTGGACGACCCCCTGATAGTAGCGGGCCTCCTGTCCGAGCCGTTCGCTTTCGAAGAAGGTTTTTCGCATCTCCTCAGTCTGGTTCGGCTGCCGGACGCCGTCAAATGCGAGGAGAGCCTCGGCGATCGCAGGCAAGTCTGCCTGCGTCGCCTCGGGCATCTCGATGGCGAAGTCGCGCACGTCCGTCCGGCGGCACCCCGCCAACGCCAAGACGACCGCCCCGACGAGAAACATGCGCTTCATGGCCTTGCCTCGATTCGGATCACTTGACGATCTTGCGGCCGCGGATGCCCGCCGCCGTGTCTGCGCCGGCCTTCTTGCCCTCGTGCGGGCGAAGCGAGCGGACGGCCGCGCCGGCCTTCCACATCTCGCTGTCGTGCATGTCCTGCAGCTTGGCGGCCATGAACTCCTTGTAGTCCGGACGGCCCGTGTCGCGGATGACCTCCTTCGCCTCCGTCATGTTCTTGACGCTCTTGTAGAGCTTCTTGAAGACGGGCTCGGTGGCCTTGCGGAAGAACGGACGCCACTTGAGCGCGCCGTGCTGCGCGGTCTGCGAGCAGTTCGAGTACATCCAGTCCATGCCGTTCTCGTCCACCAGGCGCGCGAGCGACTGCGTCAGCTCCTCGCACGTCTCGTTAAACGCCTCGCTCGGCGTGTGGCCGTTCGCGCGGAGGGTGTAGTACTGCGCCTCCATCACGCCCGCAAGCGCGCCCATCAGGATGCCGCGTTCGCCCACGAGGTCGGACGTGACCTCGTTCTCGAACGTGGTCGGGAACAGGTAGCCGGAACCGACGGCGATGCCGATCGCGAGCGTGAGCTCGAGCGCCTTGCCCGTCGCGTCCTGCGCCACGGCGAATGAACTGTTGATGCCCGCGCCGTTCAGGAAGTTGCGGCGCACGTTCGTGCCCGAACCCTTCGGCGCAACCATGATCACGTCGACGTCCTTGCCCGGCTTGACGCCGGTGATCTTGTTGTAGACGTACGCGAAGCCGTGCGAGAAGTAAAGCGCCTTGCCCGGCGTGACGTACTTCTGGACCTTCTTCCAAACCTCGCTCACGGAACCGTCGGAGGTAAGCATCATGATGACGTCGCCCTTCGCGGCGGCCTCCTCAAGGGAGAAGAGCGTCTTGCCCGGCACCCAGCCGTCCTGCTTCGCGCGGCCCCACGAGCTGTTCTTGCCCGCGCTCTTGCGCTGGCCGACGATCACGTTGATGCCGTTGTCGCGCATGTTAAGCGCCTGTGCCGGCCCTTGGATGCCGTAGCCGAGCACGGCGATTGTCTTGCCCTTGAGGACCTTCTGCGCCTTCTTGAGCGGGAATTCCTTGCGCGTCACGATCTTCTCGACGACGCCGCCGAAGTTGATGTCCATTTTGCTTTACTCCTTGGTTTCTTCCGACCCCTTGGCCGGAAAATTTTGAATAGTATACTACAATCGGGCACGTCCCGCAACTAGTTCGCCTCGGCCACAAGCGGGCCGGCCAGTTCCTTCAGGAAGAACAGCCGCCCCGGCAGCGTTGGCATCCAGCTCGACGTCACAAAGCGCGTCGGCCCGTAGCGAAGCGTCATCCAGAGGCTCATCCCCTGCCACATCATCCCGCGCGAGAGCGCACCGTCCGCGCCGCCGATCGCGTAGTCGGCCTGGAACATCAGCGCCGGACCGATCGTGTTCGCGCGGCAGGGCACGAGCGTCGTACGGCTCTTGAACGACGTGATGGCGTTCTGCTCGATCGTCAGCGGATGGAGCTGCACCGCGATGCGGTATTCCTGGCGCTTCCATTCGGCGTCCGACTTGAACTCCGCGCCGATCATCGGTTCCCAGAACGCGATGTGGCACATCCGCCCGATGCCGTAGACGAGCACGAGCTTCGCGCCTTCCTTCTTCAGCGCGGCGATCTTCGCGGGATAGGTGGGCAGGTTCTTCTTCGTCGCGAAGTTACGGTGGTCCTTCGGCACGGTGAGCGCGCCGAGCGGGTCGTAGAACGCCTCCTCCATCGCGTGCTGGAACGAGGCGTCGCCCACGAGCGTGTTGCCCTTCGCGTCGGCCCACTCGTCCATGTTGAAGCACCACACGTGCTTGCAGTCCACGTTCCACTCCTTGAGGAAATAGACGGCCCACTTGTACATGCCCATCGGCCCGACGGGCAGGATGAACGCGATCTTCTGGCCGGCATCCTTCGCCTTGCGGATCTCGTTGGCGATCTCGTGGCCCATCTTCACGTCGAACTCCTGCACGTCGGCGCAGGGCACCGGACGGAACCCTTTGTGCCAGAACGGCTGCGGCTTGACGACGTCCGCCGGCTTGTTCGCGCAGCAGCGGTCGATCTTCTTCATGTCCCAGCCCTTCGGATAGAAGCCTTCGAGCAGGGAACCCTTTACCGTCGAATTGAAGTCCATCTTGATCCTTTCTGTTGTTTGTTTTTAATGGTAAAACCTTCACTTCTTCGCTACGGCAGCAGCCGTACGGTCGTGCCGCGCAGATACGCCTTGCACAGGCGGAAGCCCTCCGCGTAGGCGGCGCCGCACTGGTAGCCGCGGTAGCGGGAGCACGTGCGCACCATGTCCGCGAAGTCGATGCCGTCGTGTTCGCGCATCCAGTCGAGCTGCGAATGGTGGCACTCGAGCATCTGGATCTTGAGGTCGATCTCGTCCGTGATGTCCACGAACTCCTCGGGGACGAAGTTGACGCCGGCGAGCGTATCCATGTAGTAGATCGGCACGAGCTTCGCGGCCTTGCGCGTCTGCGAGGGCCAGTTCGGCAGCGTGGCGGTGAACGCCGCGTCGAAGACGAGCTTCGAGGTGGCGACGTGGTCGGGCATGTAGTCGTCCGGGTTGTGGGTGATGATCAGGTCCGGCTGGGCGTACTGGATCACCTCCACCACCTTGTTTCGGCTCTCCGCATTGTCGGCGTAGATGTCGAGGTCGCCGAAGATGCCGTCCAGCACCTCGATGCCCGCGAGCGCGCCGGCGGCGCGCGCCTCGGCGGCGCGCATCGGCACCAGCTCCTCGGGCGGAATCACCACGTGCCCGAGCGAACCCGTGCACAAGTGCGCCACGATCACCTTGTCGCCGCGCTTCACGCATTTCGCGAGGGTCCCCGCGCACGCGATCTCCACGTCGTCGGGATGGCACCCGACAGCAAGCACTCTCATTTCATCTGCCTTCCTGCGATTGGGCTGCTTTTCTGCCCTGGTTTTCTTCCAATCGACGCAATTGCAAGACCCAGCAGGGACGGCTTTCCACCGCCGTCCGGGGCTGGCGACCAAGAATGTCGGGGTTTTGCAACCGCCTCAATCATAATAAACGCTAAACTTCATTTCGTATTCTACCACATCGCCCTGTTCGACGCAACCGCGCATAAGGCTTGCTCGGGTCAGCGAACAAGTTCGTAGAGGAGCGTGGCGTTCTTGGGGTCGCGCGCGGTATCCGTCGTGAGGGAGAGTGTGCCGCCCTTCCGCGTCGCCGGTACCTCGTCGCGACGCGCGCCGTCGGTGCCGAGCGCGTACGCCTTCCACGCGCCGGAAGAGACCTTCAGCGACACATCGGCCGTGCCCTTGCGCACCCGCATCGGCAGCCCGCCGCGCTTGAGAAGGATACGGTGGTCGGCTTCCGCCCACCGGACGCCCGTATTCTGCACGTCGGTAAGGTGCGTGAGGAGGATGCGCGCGGACTCCGCGAGCGGCTTGCCGTCCACAGACGTGGCCCACACGGCCCCGTGCGCGCCGGCGAGCCGCACGTCCATGCCCGACGTCGCGAACGCGCCCCCTGCGCGCCCGAAACCGCCCTGCGTGCGCGGCGTATCGACCGACATCGTCTTCGTCGCGCGGTCGATCTTCGCGAAGTCGACGCCGTCGGGGGCGTCCCCGCGCAGGTAGAGCGCCACGAGCGCGCGTTCGGTCGCCTGCTGGAGCGGGTCGAGCAGCACGTCGAAGCTGGCGCTCGCGGCCTTGGAGGTGTCGAAGAGGTTCTGAATGCCGTGCGCGTAGGTGAAGCGCCACAGGCCGTCCCA
>CAMNLN010000031.1 GCA_946543025.1 uncultured Verrucomicrobiota bacterium | reverse complement strand
TTCGATGCGCGCCACGGCATCCGCGCCGTTCGGCACGGTCGCGCCGCTCCAGTTGCTGGCGTCGCCCCAGTTCCCGGACGCGCCGCCGATCCACAGCGAGTCGGTCGCCCCGTGCGCCAGGGCGCAGGCAAGGCACGTTGCGCCCGCGAGCGCCCATGCGCGCAGGCCCCCCTTGACGTTCGTCATGCTCTTCATCGTCCGTCTCCTTTCCGTGTTTCCGTGAAAGTTCATGAGTTGCCGTAGCCCATCAGCCCGGACACCTTTCTGGCGGCGTCGCGCACGGCCTTGCCGAGCGCGGGGATCTGATTGGTCCGGACGTCCGTCTTGAGGCCCGTCGTCCAGATGGCGGCGAGCGGGTAGCCCGCCTTGTCGAGGACGGGCGCGCCGACGCAGTAGACGCCGTCGAAATGCTCGCCGTCGTCCACGGCGTAGCCGCGCGCACGCGTGGCGGCGAGGTCCGCGCGCACGGCGGCGGCGGTCCGCTTCGTGCGGGCGTTGTGCCGCGTGAGCTTCACCTGCCGGAACAGGTCCTCGCGCTCGTCCTCCGGCAGGAACGCCCACACGGCCTTGCCCGGCGCGGAGCAGTGCAGCTCGAGCCGGTAGCCGGGCTTCGATACGAAGCAGAACATCCGCGAGCCGATCACCTGGTCGAGCACCACGAACGACGCGCCGTCGCGCACGCCGACGAGGACGGTGCCGCCCACCTGGTCGCGCAGGGAGCGCATCGGCCCCTGCGACAGCTCGAGGATCCCGCGCTCCGTGAGCGCGCGCTGGCCGAGGAGGAGCAGCTTGTCGGTGAGGCGGATGCGCTTCGTCTCCGGGTCACGCGCCACATACCCAAGGCCCTCCAGCACCACGGCCATGCGGAACGCGCTCGCGAGCGGCAGCACGCCGGCCTCGACGATCTCCGACAGCATGCCCCCGCCCGGATGGCGCGACAGGTGTTCCAGCATCGCGAAACACGCCCGGACGCTCGGGATCTCGTATTTTCCGACCTTCTTCACGCAACTCCTCTGCTTTCAAATGAGAAAACTGCTTTCCCAACAGAAAGCAGTCTAGCACATCCCGCCCTTCTCCGTCAACGGCGATTTTTGGAGCGTTTTTTGGGGGGCGGAGCGGGGGAGAGGATGTTCGCGCGCGCTACTCGGGCCGGTCGGGGCGGAACGTGTAGTCGCCCCACAGCGGACAGTTCAGGTCGATCCAGCACTTGATGGCCTGCATCTCCTCCGGCTCGAGCGTCACGCCCTTGTGGCGCTCGTCCTTGAGCACCTCCCACAGGCGACTCGCAAACGTGCCGAACGTGTACGGCTGCGCCTTGTACGGCACGCCCCTCTGGTACTGGTAGGTGAAATAGTGCACCGTGCCGCTGTCGAGGAGCGAACGCCAGGAGGCGGGCACGCGCTCCTTGTCGCGCGTACCTTCCAGCACGAGGCGGTGCTTCTTCGCCGCGCTGTGGCAGGCGACGCACCGCCTGTCCAGCACGGGCTGCACGACCTGCTCGTAGCGGAACGCCCCCGCGCCCCACGGCGGCGCGGCCGGCACCGTCGGCGCGCGTTTCATCGCCTTCATCTTCAGGTACGTGAAGTCAGGCGGAATGAGACGGCTCTCGTGGCAGCCGATGCAGGAGCGCACCTCGCCGGGCTGGAGCTGCACCACGGACCTCATCCGCTGGATCTCGTTGTAGTCGCCGTCCAGCAACTGGAAGTAGAGCACCTTGCCTGACGGCGCGAGGAAATGCGCGGAACCGTCCTCCTCCACCGGCACCGTCCCCACCACGCCCTTGGCGATGAACGACGGCCAGCCGAACGCGCCGCCCTGCACGTCCGTCGGCGAAGCGTACCAGCGCATGAACGGCGTGTGGTCCGCGCGGTACGTGCCGTCCGGCATCTTGTCGAGCACCGCCGGCATCTCCTGGCAAATGCGCAGCCATTTGGCCGCGCCGGGCTTCACCTGCCCCTCAAGGCCGCGGTAGACGTTCTCCACCACGAATATGCCCTGGCCGGCCGTCTTGAGTTCCTCGCGGATCGTGCCGTTCATCACGCGCGGCACGGGGCGTGCGGCGAAGAGCGTCGGGCAGATGGTGTCGATGGCGTCGTCCTCGTAGAGGAGCTCGCGGTTCCCGTAGCGGTCGAGCGCCCAGATGCCGAACCGGTCTTGGGGCGCCCACGCCGCGAGCAGCAGGTCCGCCGAGAGCGGAAACGCCTCGCGGAAGGTGTCCGAAAAGCTCCGCGCGCCCGGACGCGGCACCTCGGGCGTGAGGTTGCGGATCGCGGAGGGGTCGTGAGGCCCCTTGCGCAGGTCGATGATGGCGAGCGGGCCGTTCAGGTCGCCGAAGTGCGAGATCATCGTGGCGCAGAGGTTCTGCGTGCCTGGCATCATCCGTGCGTTGGCGAAGCCTTGCGGGAGCGCGACGGTGTTGCCGTACGTGAGCTCGGGATACGTCCCGTCCGCGCGGATGGTCCACACGGTGTGGCCGTAGTCCGCGCCCTTGTCCACGTACTCGGAGCGTGTCCAGAGGATGCGACCGTCGTCCATCACGCTCGGCGCGAACTCGGAGAGGTTGGCGAACGAGAGCGGCCTCACGCCCGTGCCGTCGCGCTCCATGCGAAACAGGACGGCGGCCTGCGGACGCCAGCAAAGGAACCGCACCTTGCAGCGCGTGGAGACGAACGCGATCCCGCCGTCCGGCAGCGGCGTGGGCCAGTAGTCGTGGAACGGGCCGTCGTCGCTGAGCTGTCGCCTCTTGCCCGTCGCGAGGTCTTGCTCCCAGATGCGGAAGTAGTTCGTCAAAGAATTTCGCTCGGCGTAGTAGAGCCGCGTGGCGTCGAAGGAGAGCGCCGGCGTACGGATCATGCCCGTCCCCGCCGACGTCAGGAGCGTCGTCTTCGCCGCGTCCGGATCGAGCGCCCCGCCGTCGCGCGGGATGTCGATGCGGCACACGCCGCCGCCCGGACGCCAGGCGGAGTCGAACTGGACGCTGTAGTTGTGCGACGGATGGAACGGATGGCGCTTGCTCACGAGCAGCGAGGTCGCCGGGGCGAGCGCGGGGTCCGAGAGGAAGAGCTTCCGCTTCGCCGTGCGGAGCCGCCAGAGAAACGCGCGATCGGGCACGATGTCCCCCTTCCGCGCCAGCGCCGCGTGCTCGTCGGCGAACGCACGGTACGGCGCGAGGTCCATCCCGCGCCGCTCCAGCATTTCGCGGTAGAGCGAAAGCATGCGCACCGCAGGATCGTACCGGAAGAGCGTAAGACGGAACGGCATGCCGTCGGACTGCTCGCGAAACTCCAGTTCCAAGCGCGGGCCCAACGTCCCGCACACGTCGTCCGGCCGCAGGTCAAGCGTGTACGTCTGTCTCATCGGACTCGGCTGGAAGTACCGGCGACGCGTACGCATCTGCGGACTCGTCATCGCCACCTCTACTCCCTGTCGGTGAAGCTCAAGCACGATCTTGAAGCCGCCGTCACGCGTAAAACCCTCTTGTCGCACATGCCAGCCCGCAGGACGAAAACACACAGGCCGCCCGCCGTTCGGCGTCCAGCGTCCTCCGATGCCCGCCGTGACATAGATTCCCTTCTTCGCGGCATCAGGAAATTCGGAAAGCGGCAAGGCGAACTCTACGCGGCTTTTCTCCGCATTGAACACGCCCTTCACGGGCTTCGGCTGGGCGTTGCGGCTGTAGAGGCGCGTAAACACAAGCCCAGACTTGTCGTGCGCCAGCATCCCGCACGCCCCGGTCCCGGGCACGCCCACCACGGCAAGGTTCGCCGAGAAAAAGTGCTTCCCCTCGATCGCCGCGTAAAGGCATCCGCCTGCGACTCCGGCCTCGACGGACTGCTCCACGAGCGGAGAGCTGGCCCAGTCCGTGATCCGTCCCACACGCGCCACGCCGCGCGAACAGGCGCGCCACGCCGCGTTCGTTCCGCTGCCGTCGGGAACAGGCGCCACAGGCAAATCAGGGAGCGGCAGAATGTCGATCTCCTGGCGGAACGGTACGATCGCCTCGGGATACCCGTGACCGTGCAGCTGCATGCGTTCGATGTCGGCCCAGCCTTCCTGCTTGAGCCAGGCCAGCTCCTCGCCGAGCGCCGCGCGCTCCAGCCGGTTGGTCGTCGGCAAGTATGGACTGCGGTACGGTGCGACCTGTTCGGCGGTGATCGGCGCATCCGAACCGAACACCTCCAGCTCGTCGATGCGCGGCTGTGCGCGGACGGAATCGCGAATCGCAAGCCGCAAGATCGCGGTGCGGACCGGCGCGAAGGAGAACCGCCGATAGCCGATCACCGGCTCGCCGACGTACGTGAACACGGTGCGCCAGCCCTTGCCATCCGGCACCTGGAGGTCAAACGCCGTAATCGCGCGGTCGGTGTATTCCCTCCGCACGTCGCTCGCGAAACCGATGCGGCAGACGTTCAGCTCGTGCCCAAACTCCAGCTGGACCCAGCCTGTCTTCTCGCCGAGGATCCAGCTGTGCAGGTTGCCGTTCTCGCCGTCATTGAGGTTTTCGATGCGGTGCGGCGCGACGTGGAGGGATGACGAGGCGCGGGGCGTCACGCCCTTGCGCAGAGCCACGTTCTCGAGGCCCTGCTCGTCCGTCCGCGCCACGCCTCCGGCGGTGCAGGCGTACGGCAACGGAGCCGGTACGAGCGCCAAGAGCCTTGTGCCGGCAATATACGGCTCGTCGCTCTTAAGCGCCTGCGCCGCGCACGCAATGGACAGTACACCCGCCCAAACGACGGTGCGCAAATGGCAATTGAAACTCTTCATGTTGGCAGATTGCATGTTGTAAGGTCAGTCGATCGTGAGCGCGAGGCGCACACCCAATGAATCATGCGCCGAACTGGCGGGCCAGGAAAGCCGCCACGACGAGCGAACCCAGTTCCAGTCGACGCCGCCTGACGCGCCGCTGCGCAGAATGCGCCTCGTGCCGGTCGCAGGCCCCACGGGGTCGCGCGTGTAGGCGCGGATGTCGTCGGCGAACCAGTCCAGCACCGGCTCGTAGACGTTCCCCAGCATGTCGTAGAGGCCCCAGTTGTTCGGCGCGCGTCTGCCGATCGGCTGGCGTCCTTTTCCGATTGAAGCGTTGGGACGAAACCATGCGATCGACTGCTGCCAGACGTCGGCGTTGTCGTAGGCGGTGTGTCCGTTGTAGAGGCTCGTGGCCGTACCCGCGCGACAGGCGTATTCCCATTGCGCCTCGGTGGGAAGGTCAAGACCCTCCAGCCCAGCCTTCGCGCGGAGCCGTCCGATGAAGGTGTCGGCTTCAACCTTATCGCTGGCTGGCCACTGGTACGTGGTGCCGCGCAGGATGTCGTAGCTGCAGGCGGAGACCGGATAGACGTCGCCCTTGGCGATGCTTTCCTTTGGGATCGCCCCCATCACCTGCCGATACTGGTATTCCGTCACGTCGAACACGCCGATGTAGAACGCTTTCGTGAGCGTAACCGTATGCAGGTACTCTTTGCCCGAGATGTCACGCCCGGGATCGTCCGGCTGTGCCCCCATCTGGAATGCGGCAGGTCCGATGCACCGCATCCACAGCGTGCCCTTGGCGTAGGAATTCGTGTCCGTCAGGTCGGGTCCCGCGAAGCTGTAGGTGACGGGATAGCTCGCGGCCTCGGCACCGCCGGAGAGGTCGATCTTCATGTAGACGCCAGGAATGCGCGCGATGCCGTTGGTATGGTGCGCGAGCACGCGGAACGTCACGTTGTCCACGCGCTGGCCGGGCCAGTCGAGGGGCGCGTTCCAGGTCAGCGACCGTCCCGTGCCGCACGCGACGGGCCTCGGATCGGCGAGCCGCGTCACGTCTCCGCCCAGCGTACGGAATTTGTCCCAGCCGATGGAGATGCCGTTCGTCTGCGCGTCCAGCGTGACGTACGCCGGTTCGTCGGCCTCGTTCGAGAGATCGTAGGACACCCTCACCAGATGCGTTCCCCGCTCCACTGCGGCGGACACGTTCTTGACGAGGAGCGGCTCGACGCCGCACGCGGTCACGACCACGGCGCTTGAAATCACGAAAAGAAGATGCCTCATGTTCTTTTCCTCCCTCACCGGATGATGAGAAGCGAGCCAAGATCCGTGACGGTATCGACCGTCTCCTCGCCTGCGGTGGCGGCAGACACGCCCGCCCGCGTCTCCACGAGCGGAACCGTGGCGGATCCGTCATGGTCCGTGGTGTCGATCAGGATGGCGACGGCGGACGTTCCCGAGCCGTCTGCGGCGAACAACGCGCCAAGAACTAATCCAGCGGCCAAAAGAAGAAGGTTTTTCATGCCAACCTCCTCACCTGACAGTCCAGCAGACGCGGAAGCCTTGCGATGCGTGGTTGGACGCATGGCCCCAGCTCAAGCGCCATGCGCACCGGTTCCAGCTAGGCTGCGTGTCCCACGAGCCGCTGCGCAGAACACGGGCCGTGCCGGTCGCGGGGCCTACAGGATCCGTCGTATAGGAGGTGATGGAATCGGAAAACCAGTCCAGCACCGCCTCGTAGGCATTGCCAATCATGTCGTAGAACCCCCAGGCGTTCGGAAGCTTGCCGCCGACAGGCTGAAGACCGGAACAGCCGACCCGGTTATACCAGGCGATCGGCGTCAGGTTCGGATCCGTGCCGTTCATCACCGTCGGATTCAGGCCGTTGTAGTAGCCGTTCGTGCAACCCGCACGGCAGGCGTACTCCCATTGGGCCTCCGTCGGAAGATCGGCATCGGTCAAGGAGGTACGCGCACGAAGCTTGTAGAAGAAGGTGTTTTCGTCCACCTCGCTTGACTGGGGCCAGCTGTAGGTCGTACCACGGAGCGTGTTGTATCCGCACTTGACCGCCGGACGGGTGTCGCCGTTGGAGGATGGGCATGTTCCCATCACCTGCTTGTACTGTCCCTCCGTCACCTCAAACACGCTGAGAAAGAAAGCGTTGTTAAGCGTAACTTGATGCTGGTCTTCATGGCCGCTCGTGTTGTGTCCGATCTCGCCTGCGGGCGATCCCATGATGAACACGCCCGGTTCGCATCGTCGCAGCCAGAGCGCATTCTTGGTGTAGGAGGCGGTATCCGACATGTTCGGCCCGGCGAGACTGTAGCTCACGGGATAGCTGGCGGCGGAACTGCCGCCGGAGAGGTCGATCTTCATGTAGACGCCGGGAATCTGGTTGAGATGTCCGGCGTAGTAGGCCGTCACGCGCGCGGTCGTGTTGGACGAAAGGTGGCCCTTCCAGTCCCGGCGCGCATCCCATACGATCTGCTTGCCCGTGCCGACGGTGACGGTCTGCGAAAGATCGCCGTCCGAGACGTCGCCGCTCACGGTCTGGATGTTGGCCCGCCCGATGGAAACGCCGTTCGTGAGAATGTCGAGGACGACGAACGCCGGTTCGTCGCCGTCGTTCGCCAGGTCGTATGTCACGTAGACCTTCTGCGTACCGCGATCCTGCCGAAGCGCAACATTGTCGATGGCAATGGTCTGCGTTAGGTTCTCGGCAAAAACGCCGCCCATGCACGTAACCGCCAAGCCAAGCATCACTCGTTTCATGTTTTGACTTCCTTTTGTCGTTCGGATGGACACATGGTACATCCGTTATTTTTATTTTAATCGAATTTTCGGGCTTCCGCAAGCACAACTTGCAAATTCGCCTCAAGCGCACACGCCGGGGCCCCGTCACCGTGCGAGCTCGTAGGCGAACGTCGCGCGCGAAGGGTCTGTTGCGGTATCGCACGACAAACGCATCCGGCCGCGTTCGTCAAAGCGATACGGCACGTCGCGCAGCCGTCGCCCTCCCGGCGAAAGCGCGTACACTTTCCATTCGTCGCGGGCGACGGCCAACGAGACGTCGGCCGTGCCGCGCCTCATCAGGAACGGAAGCCGTCCGTGGTCGAACACCGTGAGCGAACCCGGGAGATCGAGCGTGCGGATGCCCGTGGACTCCACGTTCGTGGCGTGCACCAGCAGGATGCGGCGCGCCTCGGGGAGCGGCAGTCCGTCCAGCGCGATCGCCCACACCGCCGCCGGCGCCGCCTTTACGTCTGCGGCCAGCGACCCCGCCTCCACGTATCCGCCCTCGGCGAGCAGTCCGCACGTGCGCGGCGTGGCCACGCGGAACGAACCGGCGTCGAACTCCGCCCCCACGTGCGCCACCGGCGGCAACTCGGCGGCGACGGATTCACCAGTACGCCGGAACGCCTCCGGGTAGCGCCATTGCGCCATCCCCTCCGGCGTACGCCCCTCGACGAGCCGCGTACCGATCCGCGCGCGCCACCCGGCCCAGACGTACGGCGTCTGCTTCACGTTCAGCACCTCGTTCGTCTTTGGCGCGCGCAACGCCTCCTCGCCGATGGCGACCGACACCAGCCTCTCGTGCGGCGCAAGGTCGCCGCGCAGGAAAAGCGCCGCAAACAGTCCCTCGCCCACAAGCTGGAGCGGATCTCCCGGCGTGTTGAATCCCGTCGCGTGGAACGGTTCCTTGTAATCCATCGTCACGGCGTCGTCGGAGCTCATCGTCCACTCGAAGCGCCAGAGCCCGGACCAGTCCTGCAGAGCCGCGGCCGCGCCGGCCAGCAGGGTCCCGGCCATGCGGAACCGCGACGGGGCGCAGTAGTTGTATTCGGTGACGGTATACGGCTTGTCGAGGAGGCGGGTGAAAAGAATGCGCGGAAAGCCGTGCGTGGCGGGGTCGCGCACGGGGTTGGCGTTGGCGTAGCGCCACGGCGGGTTCCATGCTCGGACGGGAAAGCGCGGGTGGTCCACGTAGAAGTGGTCGTCCACGTAGTCGTACACCTTCGCGCGCGGCAGCTGGAACGCGGGCGGGCTCCAGCCGGAGGAGATGTTGGAGACGAGCACGCGGCTTCCCACCTTCTCGCGCACGTGCGCCTTCAGGTCGGACGCGAGCTCCGTCTCCATGTCGGCCAGGCGGCAGATGGTGGCGGTGTCGGGCGGATACGCGGGCGGCAGCGGGGTCCCCTCGTTGATGAACGCGATGCCGAAAAGCCCGGGCTCGTCCGCATACCGCCGTCCCGTGTACTTGTTCACGTGCCCGAGGAAGTTGGAGATATACGTCTTGAAGTTGGCGCGCAGAAGCGCGTTGGAGTAGACCAGGGACTTGAATTCCCGCTGCGCGACGTCACCCTTCCCTGAAAGCCCGACAGCGGCGCGGGGGACAAGACGTCCGACGAAATAGTCCGTCGTCACGTACAGCCCGGCGGCGTAGCACCGCGAAAGAAACCAGTCCAGCTTCTCCATGCGGTCCGGGTCCAGCGCCGTGGCGTCGGGGGAGAACCCCTGCGTGAGCTTGCAGTCGAAGTGGTGGAGGCGGACGGAATTATACCCCGCGCGGCAGAGGAGCTCTACCAGCCGGTCTGACTTCGCGTGCTCCATGTAGCAGGCGTCGAAGCAGACGTTCGCGCCGTAGAACCGCACGGGCACGCCAGGCCTGCGCTCGAACTCGAAATGGGGCCCGCGGGCAACGACGCGTCCGTACGTCCCGCACGGCTTCACCTCGCCGCGCAGACCGGAATAGTCGCACGCGGAACCGGCGACGATGTCCTTGTCCGGCATGAACGGAATCCAGTCCGGCCCGGCCTCGCGCGCCTTCGGCGTACCGTCGTTCGCCTCGAACGGCCGCGGCCCCGATATCCTGAACGCGCGCTCCAGAACCGTGCCCGCCGGATACTTCGCCGCCTCCCCGAGCGGAATGCGCATCGTGTATCCGACGGAGACCTCGCTCGACCTTCCCATGAGGCAGATGACCGAAGGCAGGGGGAAGTCGAGCCGCAGCAGCATCTTCCCGGCGGCGTCGCGGAAGCCGACGTGCCGCGCCTTGCCGTAGTAGACGTTCCCGCCGCCGGGCGTCACGCGCGGAACAGGATAGGGCTTGCCGTCTACCACGAGCGATCCCCTGGCGAGGGAATCCGTGGGAACGGCCGCCTGCAGGCCGATCTGCTGGGCGTCGACCGCTTCGGGGAGCGTCACGCGGTAGTGCACGTCCACGCCGCCACGCCCGTCCCCGGCCACATGCAGGAGGCCGGTCGCCTTGGCCGCGGCCGGGTTGTTCTTCGCGTCGGAGAAGTCGAACCGCCTGAGCCCGTCCCCTTCCGACACGAACTCGCCACGCCCCACGGCCTGTCCCTGCCACTTGGGATAGACGATCCGTATGAAGAACGAGACGGCCGGCTCCGATATTTCCAGCCTTCCGCCTTCGATCGACGCGACGGTCGGCCCCTCGGCGCACGCCGCCCCCGTTGCTGCCATCACGGCGGCGATCAGCATCTTTCGCATGGAAAATCCCTCCCGTCAGCGGAACAACAGAACAGTGCCGTGCGGATAGACGACCTTGAACTCATTTCCGGCGCGCATGATGAACCACGGCGTGGGCAACGAGGCGTCGGCGACAGGCGGGTTGTCCACCGTCCCGCTCACGGAGAGGAACGGGTAGCCGCCGGGACGGTTCTCGTCCAGAAGCGAGGTGTTGACGAACGTGACCGTCGCGCCGGACGCGAACGCCGCGTTGCCCGTGAGGACCGGATACCTGCCGGCGGCGAGGTCGGCCACGTCAACCGTCCACGAGGAGGAAAGCGACACGTTGCCGCCCGTCACAGTACCCGACGCGCCGCCGATCGACCCGAACGACGCCGCCTTGCCGTTGAGGTCCAACGTACCGCCCGCGAGGACCAGCTGCGACCCGGCAGGAATAGCGTCGTCGCACATCAGCTTCAGCGTGCCGCCCGCAATCGTCGTCGCGCCGCCGTAGGTGCTGGGCACGTGAAGCTCCAGCGTACCGGGGCCGCTCTTCTTCAGGCCACCGGACGCGGGCGTGGCGGACGTCAGCACGCACGTGTTCGTGAACCAGCCCGCCTGAACCGAACTGCGCGGGTTGAGGGCGGCAGGGCGTATCACCGCCACCGCTTCCGTGTAGCCGCATCCGGGACTGACGATCTTGACGCCGGTCACGCGCCCGCTCGTCCCGTCGAACAGCGCCACCGCGCTCGCGCCATGGCCGTCGCCAAGGATATCAACCGTCGGCATGCCAAGATATTTGAATTCAGCGGCCGCCGTTCCGCTCCAGGCCACAGAGGCCACGCCCTTGCCCGTCGGCGCGCTGATCGGCACACGCACCTTGGAGGTGAAGCCGCTCTCGACGGCGATCTCCGCGCCGCGGGCGAACGCGGTCACTGCGTCTATCTGCCCACCATCCGGTCCGAAGAGTTCGTTGCTCCCGTTGGCGGAGAGGACGCCACCGTCGAAGTTCACGTAGGCGTGCACCGCCTCGGGCATGATGCCATAGCTGTTCTTCTTTGAAAAGAGCGTTGCGCGCAGCGTACCGCCGGCGAGCAGGTTGATGATCGCCGTCGTGCCGTAGTCCGTCGTGCTGTTCTGCGGATTTGCCTGCGCCATCGACACGGTATTGCCACTTTTCACGGTCATCTCGCCGCCCTCGATCGTGAGCGTGGAGAGTCCGCCCTGTCCGCCCCAGTTGACATACGGTATCTGGAGTGCGTTCAAGGAAGCCGTGCCGCCCGTCATGTAGTAGTGGGCGGAGGAAAAGGCGCCCCAGCCGATGCAGAACATCCCGAATTTGGCCGTGGAGCCCGCCGACTGGGCGAACGACCCGGTCGCGCGAGTTCCGTAGCCCAGGACGACGTGCGTCATCTGCCCGGCATCGAACGTGCCGCCCTCCAGGGCGTACGCGCCCCAGGTACCGTCGCCGTTGCCGATGTACATCCGGTTGTTCTGCACGGAAGAATGCGCGCGCAGGACAACCAGGCTGCCGGCCTTCTGCGCCACGGCGCCCATTCCGGCCGTCGCGCTGCCGCCGACGTGGGTGTGGCCCACGGTCATCGTAGCGCGCACTTCCGCGCCGTCGCCGATCTCCATGAAGCCCGGCTCGCATCCGTATCCCACGCTGATCTGCGGATACGCGCACGCGGAGTTGTCGTCCGGCGCCAGGATGCTCGCGTTCGATACCTTGAGCGTCGCCAGGTAGCCGTCGTTCGTCGTCACCTGCCCGAACCCAACTGCCACGTTGCCGTTGCCAAGCGTCACGGACCCGCCCTCGATCGACAGCGTGGCGTTCGTGCCGGAATTGTACGGATGGCCGAGCGTGACCGACTCCACCTTCCGCGCGCCATCGCCCGTCAGCGCCAGCTCGCCTCCGTACGACGCCAGCCGCACGGGCTTCGTCCAGCCTCCGGCGATCGCCAGCCTGCCCGGCCCCTCATGTCCGATGCCGAACATGTCGGCAACGAGGACCTCGTCTGCGAGCGTCATTTCATGCGCATTCCCCGCGCATTTGGTCGTGTTCACCGTCACGATCGCGCCGTTCGTGAGCGAGGCGGTGTTGGCGAGCGAAAGGATCGCCGCGTCGCTCCAGTTGTCCGCGTACGCCACCGCGCGCCCGCCGGAGAGGATCAGCTTCGAGTAGTCGGGAAGCGACGACGGCCAATGCAGGCAGATGGCGGAGTACAGCCACGAGTTGGTCAGCGCCAAGGTTCCCGCAAAGGTGTTGTCTTCGCCTTCGAGGTGGATGTCGCCCCTGAAATTGCTGTCGATCAGGAACGAGCCGGCCCCGCCGACCCTGCCCGCGAAGTAAAGCGGCGAATAATAGCACTTTGACGTCTGCATCAGGCGCCACGCAGCCATGGCACCTGTCTCCTGCGGCACGAACGTCACGTCGCCGTTAAAGCGGTAGCGGTTTGTGTTGACGTCCGTCACGGAGGACTGGACGACCATGCGCGCGGGATTGGCGGCGGGTCCGCGTATCTCCCACGTGCGCTCCTGCGCGCCCATGAGGTACGGGCTCAACTGTGCCCCGGGACACAAAACGATCGGCGCGTCGTCTTTGTTGCCCAGCCGCGCGTCGTTGTACACGCTCAGCGTACCGCTTTCAATCACGAGCGGACCGGCGTTGGTGATGCCGTTGTTGTACTTGAACACCAAATAGCCGGAGCCGCCCTTGAATGTGAGCGCGTGCCCGCCCATGTCCAGCGTCCGCCCGCTATCGAACGCGACATAGCCCGGATTGACCTTGCCCCTTCCGCACGAAAAAGTGGTGTCGCCGTCAAGCGCCACGTCGCCGAGAAAATTGTAGAAGAACTCGTTCGCCACCAGCGCGCCGTTGCCGTCCGGCCCGACGCCGGAGATGCGCATCCTCTTGCCGTTCATCTTGAGGTAGTCGCCCGCCCCCTCCGTTCCGTCCAGAACCAGCGATGCGCCGTTGGTGACGACCAGCGTACCGACATTCGATCCGAAGTGCGTGACCGTGAGGTCGTTCTTGTCGAACGTCACGGTTCCGCCGTTGAGGATAAAGTCACCATCGTAGTCCGGGTTCTTGTGGGGGAAGGTCAGCGCGCCCGGGCCGTCCACCTGTACCTTGCTCATGCCCGGCTGTCCGCCGACGATCGTGGCCGCGAGCGAAAGCGCCGTCTCGTTCGTGAGCACCACGCGGCCCGCCGTGACCTCCATCTCGCCCGCAAACGTAAAAGGGGCTCGGAAGAAGAGGTCGCCGTCGCCCTTCTTCTCGATCTTCGCGGCGTCTAGCGCGGCGTTGACCGTGATCGACGCGGCGGGGTCCGCGTTGGCCGCATCGAACACGAGAGGCGAAGACGCGGCGGCGAGTGTGCCCTCGCCGGGCGCCGTGCAGATCGTCAGAGCAGATCCGCCTTCGTCCACCGCCAGCGTCCCCACGGCGAGCGTACGCCCGCCCGCGAGGGAGATGACGGCCGGGACGGACGTCTTCTGCACAAGCGCGGCGACCGTCGTCTCCGTGGCCGCGAGTTCGTCGGCGCCGCCTGTACCGGGCGAGGTGATGCCCACCACGGCGGAGGCGTCGTTCGGCACCGTGTCGCCGCGCGCGGCGATGGCAGCGGAGACCGCGTAGCTCTGCCGCCTCAGACGGCCGGCCGAGTCGAACTCGGCCGCATAGCCGTTCACCGTGATCCAGCCGGGCGCGGTGTTCGCCAGCGCAGGGCAGACGAGCGATGACCCTGTCCCCGTCGTCACCGCCAGCGTCCCCGAGCTCTGCGTGATCGCGCCGACCGTCAGCGCGGCGCCGTCGACGAGGCACAGCGTGGACGCGCCGGCCGCCGTGATGGAAAGCACCGACTTCGTTCCAGTCACCTCCAGCGTCCCGCCCGCGAGCGTGATGGCGGACGACTCCAGCGTACCGCTCGCGCCGAGGGCAAGCGTACCGGCGTTCACGATCGTTTTGCCGGTGTACGTGTTCGCGCCCGTGTACACCCAGCGCCCGGTGCCGGCCTTCGTCACCTGCAGCTGCGTGGAAGCCCCGTCCGCCAGCACGCCCGCCCAGATGCCTTCGCCAGCGCCATTGCCCGTGAGCATGAACTTGTGGATGCCGTCGGCGGGCGTGGACTTGAGCGCCGGCGAGGACTCCACCGTCAGCGACGCGGAACCCGCCTGCTCAACGACAAACGAATGCTGGTCGTTGTTCCAATTGTTCACAACATCCTTCGGGCCGATTTCGAATACGCGATCCGTGACGTCCGGCGTCGAACCCGTGAACACCACCTTCAAGTATTTGTTGGCGCGGATCGTGGTTACGTTGCCGAGCGGACTCGTTTCGCCGATGCGCCCGATCTTCTCGAACACGAATGCCGAGCTGGCGTTCAAGCCCCAGTACTGAAGCGTTCCCGACAGCGTGTTCGCGACGTTGTTGATGTGGTATGCGCCTTGACCGTAGATGTGCATGCCTCGATCCGTTCCTGGCGCGGATGTCAACGCCAGGCGACAGTTCAGGTAGATCGCATTGTCGGTATAGCACTGCACGAACTTGCCGGGCGTGACCGCAAGCGTGCCGGGGCCGTTTATGGTGAACGGGAGCGATCCCAGGTCTCCCCACGAGCCGGTCGTCGTAATCGTCACGCCAGCGGCGATCGTCATCTTCGAGTTGCCGGCGCTGCTGTTGAATATCCCTGGAAAGGTGAAAGACTGATTGAACGTCGGCCCGACTGAGCTTCCGGTGCTGATGTACGACTGGTTGTCCTGGACCGCGTTTGCCGGAGCCTTCACCCACACGCCGTTGACAGCGATCGGCCCTGATCCGGCGAACGTGGCGCGCGTGCGGTGGTTGGCCGCCGCCCGCCGCATGTAGCCGAAATCGTTGATGACCAGCGTGTCGGACGAGTTGTTGTACAGATAGACCTTAGTGTCTCCAGCCGCTTCGCCGATGCCGTTGCCGAATCCGAAAATCGCCCGTACGATCGGTGCCCGCGTGACGGACGAATCAACCGTAAACTGGTTCAGGCTGCCGCCGAACACCGCTTCGATGGGAAGGACCTGCGTGGCGGAGGTGCCGAAGGTGTAGCGCGGCGCGTCCGCGCCGGTCACATGCACTTTGCCGATGGAGAAGAGGCCGTCGAGATCAATCTCGACCGCGCCGGAACACGCGCCGAACGTGACGGTCATCTCCTTCGTACCGGCCAACGTGCCGTCCGGCGCATAGTATTTGCCAGGAACCGTTCCCTCCGCCCAGTTAGCGGCATTCGTCCAGAACGCGTCCTGCGCGCCCGTCCACGTGGCCGCCGCCACTGAAAACGACGCCGCCGCCGCAAACCCGCAAAACACCGCGCAGAGCACGCCTTTAAACCAGAAAATCTCCTTCATGCCATCGCCTCCGTTTCGTTGATAATGCCTATTATAACACAAGCGACCGCTTGAACGGCTCGCGATTTCCGTTTCGCCGTTTTCAGCGTGCGATCTGTTGCCGTGCCAAGTCGCACAATTCGTCCACAACGGGGTCATCCGTCAGCTCGTGCAGGAAGTCTCGGCGGAAGCCGAGATGCCTACGATCCGCGCAGAGACGGCGGCTCGTGGCGTAGCGGAGCCCGCTTCGCATCCACCCTACCTGAATCAACACGAAGTCGGCGAGCGTCTTGATGTTCTGGTAGTCCACGGGCCGCCCCGCGCGGATGGCCTCGACCACCGCAGGGTTCGGCGCAGCCTGCGTGGGGAGGTTCCAGAACGCCTCGCAGTTGTGCCGCCAGTCGGTCGTCGCGATCTGGTCCTCCAGCACGCGGAAGATGTCGAGCTTGTCCGCGTCGCGCACCGTATAGACCGCCACCTCCGTAAGCGGGTCGAGTCCGTCCGGCACGTCGCGACGGTTGTGGAAGAGCACGGCCGTCAGGATCGCCTCGCGTTGCGGATCGCCGTCCAGCCACCCATTCTCCTTCACGATATCGTGCGAGAACACGGCGTGGTCGATGCTGTCCGAGTCGCGGAACGTGTTGTAGCGCTTCAGTTGCTCGTAGCGACCGGTGTCGTGCAGGAGCGCGGCCGCGTCGCACGCGCGCGCCGTCTCGGCGTCGAATCCCTCGCCCTCGGCGATGAGCCGCGCGTTCTCGACCACGTGCGCCGTATGGATGCGCTTGAGCCGCATCATCGGCGGCAACTCGCCGTTCGCCTCGCGGAACGTGTCCACGTAGGCGTCGTACAGGTCAGTCAGTCTTTGGATCGGGACCATGGGTGAATGACAGGGCGTCCCATCATTTGAAAAGTTGCGCGACCGGCAGCTTCTGCGCCTTCACGTCGGCGATGAACAGCTCGGCGAAGCGCGTGGCGCCGGCCTTTGCAGGATGCGTGGTGTCGAACGTCGGCTTTCCTTTCCGCGTCGTCTCGCCCATGTAGAGCGCAAGCGCCCCATCACGGCCGAGCTTGGAGAGCTCGGCGGCGGTGAGCGCCGTCATGTCCACGTACGCGAGCTTCTTCTCCGCGGCCACGGTCTTCGCGTAGTCGCCGTACGTGCGGCGCGAGGCGGTGAGCTTGAACGGATCGCCGGGCTTTCCGGTCTTGCCGTAGCCGGCGTTGGACACGGGGCTGCAGATGATGGGCGTCGCGCCCTTGGCAATCACGTCGTCGGCGAACTCGGCGATGGTTTTCTTGAACTCGGCCTCCTCGACGAGCTTCTTCTTGTTGGCGTCGTTGATGCCGAACTGGATGATCACAAAGTCGCCCTTCGCGATCATCTCGAGGCTTTTCTTCCAGGCCGGCTTCGTGGTACGCACGGTACGTCCGCCGACCGACCGGTTGACGATGCCGTTGCCAGGCGCGAGCGAGGGCTTGAGCGCGTCGCCCCAGCTGCCGAGCTTCGTCTTGGCGTCGCGCGGCGCGAGGGTTGAATCGCCGATCAAGACGATGTTGGCGGCGGAAACCGCCAGGGAGGCGGCGACGAGGCAGGTGGTGAGCAATGTTTTCATGGTGCGATTATATCACACGTCCCCTCCGCCGCGCAACGACCGCGCATGTGCTTTCCTTTAGACGTCCTGACCAATCAACAGTCCGAATACTTGAAGTCGCGGAAGTTGCACACGCCGATGTCATTGCCGTCAAGCATGGGAATTGCAATGTCGCCGTCGTAAAGCAGATGCGGACGGACGACGGCCAAGGCAGATCAGGCGGCGGACGGTTCTATTCTCGTCTCAAGAAGCCACATGAGAGGAGGACAGTCCACGGAAACCGTCCACACATATCAGAAAAAGCTTATCTGCCCATCGTAGTCGCCGTTCCTGCGAGCGAACCATGCGCGTTGTAGAAATATGTCGTCGTGTTACCCATTCTGGTGGACGATCCGGCGAACGAACCATTTGCATTGTAGTAGCAGGTCGTGTTGCACATCGTCGCAGACCCTCCCGCCGCCCGTCATGAATTTTCCCCAACTTCCCGCGAAAATTTCCCAATTCAGTTGCAACAAAGTTCTATCATGCTT
>CAMNLN010000030.1 GCA_946543025.1 uncultured Verrucomicrobiota bacterium | reverse complement strand
GCGGCGCTGGCGAAGGACAAGGGCGAGGACGCCTGGAACGAGCACGACGATCCGCTCGCCAAGGGCGAGAAGCCGTGCGTGACGTGGGCGAAGCTGAACACGCTCGACCCCGGGCTGAAGGAGGTCGGGCGGCTCGCCGTGCGCAACGCGAAGGACATCAAGTCCTCCAAGTGGTCCATCGGCTGCGAGACGCTCGACCGCGACTACGCGCGCTGGGACGTGATGAAGCGTTTCCTCGGGCCGCTCGGCGCGAAGCGCGGGCGCCTCTTCTCCGGCTGGGCGAAGACCGAGCGGGAGAAGGGCGTGTACGACTTCGCCTGGCTCGACCCGCAGGTGCGCGAGATGGCGGCCATGGGCGTGAAGCCGTGGATCTGCCTCTCGTACGGCAACCCCCTGTACGGGAGCGACTTCAACCTCGGCATGAAGATCAAGCCCGTGACGGGCAACCCGGAGGCGTTCGCGGCGTGGCTGCGCTACGTGACGGCCTGCGTCGAGCGCTACAAGGACGTGGTGGACGAATGGGAGATCTGGAACGAGCCGTTCCGCCAGGGGCCGGACTATGCGGAGATGTTCTACCGGACGGCGAAGACGATCCGCGCCATCCAGCCGACGGCGAAGTGCCTCTGCACGGCGATCACGTTCCCCGACGACTACACGTGCGTGCTCGAGAAGCTCAAGGCCGAGAACGCGCTCGACCTCGGCTCGTACTTCATCTACCATCCGTACACGCCGAACCCGGACGACGCGTTCAAGAAGCGCGCCGAGCGGCTGCTCAAGCTCGTCAAGGGCTACAGCGACACGTTCGAGATCCTGCAGGGCGAGACGGGATGCCCGTCGCAGCTTGAGTTCGGCCACGCGCTCAAGCGCATCGAGTGGTCGGAGTACGCGCAGGCGAAGTGGGACCTCCGGCGGACGATCGACGACGCTTCGCGGTCGATCCCGTCGAGCATCTTCACGCTGATCGACCTGCAGTACACCTTCATGCTGCAGAGCTTCGGCCTCGTGCGCTCGAACACGCTGAAGGACTTCATCTACCGCCGCCCGAGCTACTACGCGATGCAGCACGTGTTCAGCCTCATCGACGACGACACGCTGCCGAAGCGGATGGACGAGAACCTCGCCTACGACGTGACGGCGCGCTACGATCCGCGCGACACGGCGCACCACACGCTGAAGGCGGTCCGCTTCACGCGGTTCGGGAAGCCCCTGCGGTTCTACTGGCTCTCCGACCGCATCCCCACGCACGAGCTCGGCTTCGACCGCGTGACGTTCAAGGTGCCGGGGCGTCTGGCGGACCTCCTCTGGGTGGAGATGATCACGGGCCGCGCGTTCGAGATCCCCGCCGGCAAGCTCTCCTACGAGGACGGCAAGACGGTCATCTCCGACCTGCCGATGTGGGACTCGCCGGTGCTGGTCGCCGAAAGGGCCGCCGTGCCCCTGCGCAAGGGAAAGTAAACAAGAAAGGAAGTGGTCATGCAGGGAATGCATGGATACGCGGCGGCCGCGCTGGCGCTCGGCGTGGCGCTTGCGGCGAACGGCGCAATCGAGATCACGTGCGACTATCCCGGCGGCAACGTGAAGGTGGAGAGGATCGACGAGGCGGCGGGCGTCGTCAAGGTCGCCCCCGACCTGCGCGACACGAAACACAAATGGTTCCACTTCGACTTCACGCTCACCGGCGCGGCCGGGCGCACGCTCCACTTCCAGTTCCCGTCCAACAGCTTCAACTACCTCGCCACGCTCGGCCCGGCGATCAGCCGCGACGGCGGAACGACGTGGCGCTGGCTGAATTCGGACGGCACGCGCCACGAGCCGGGCAACGCCTTTGACTATACGTTCGGCGCCGACGAGAACAAGACGCGCTTCGCCGTCTCGATCCCCTACAACCAGAAACACTGGGACGCGGCGACGACGCGCTGGCGCGGGAAGGAGGGCGTGACGTTCGGCGTCCTCTGCAAGTCGCAGAGCGGAAAGCGCGACACGGAGCTCCTGCGGATTCCCTGCCGGAAGGGGAACGCGAAGTGGATCTTCGCGTTCACGGCGCGCCACCACGCCTGCGAGACGACGGCCAACGCCGTCATGGAGGGCGTGATCGACGAGGTCCTCTCCGGCTCGAAGGAGGGCGAGTGGATCCGCGACAACGCCGACTGCGTGTTCGTGCCGTTCATGGACAAGGACGGCGTGGAGAACGGGGACCAGGGGAAACACCGTGCCCCGCACGACCACAACCGCGACTACACGGCAGAGATCTACACGTCGGTCAAGGCATTCAAGAAGCTGCTGGTGACGGAGTCGGAAGGGAAGCAGATCGTGTTCTTCGACCTCCATTCGCCGATGATCCGGCCCCGCGGCAAGACCGGCTCGTCCGACAACGTCTTTACGTTTTCCACGCCGAACCCTCGTCTCGCGGACCGCGTGGCGACGTTCCGCCGCCTGTGGGCGGAGGAGCAGAAGGGCAAGGCGCTCGTGTACGACGGCAAGTACGACGACGGCGGGTCGAAGCGGCAGAACGCGCGTCTCGCGAAGGCGCGCAAGACGGGCCTCCAGAACTCGCGCGGCTGGGTGGAAGGACTGTCGAACTGTTGGTTCTCGATCTGCTGCGAGTTCGGCTATTCCCTCTGCGGGGGCGTCTTTACGCAGGACGGGGGCCGCGAGCTCGGCCGCGGCCTCCTGAAGGCCGCCTCGCGCACCTGCAGCCAGGCTTCTGAGACGAAGTTGTCCGGGAAGTGAAATCAAGAAGCGTTGTAAAACAGAACAAGGAACAAGAAAGACATGGCTACGATCACAATCATAGGTTCGGGCATGATGGGCAGCGCGCTGGCGTTTCCCGCCCGCGAGAACGGCAACACGGTGCGACTCGTGGGCACGCACCTCGACCGCGAGATCATCGACGAATGCCGCAAGACGAACCGCCACCCGAAGTTCGCGAAGCATTTCCCGAAGGGCATCCCGCCGTTTCCGGCCGGCTGCGAGTTCTACCAGATCGAGCAGATGGACGAGGCGGTGAAGGGCGCCGACCTCGTCATCGGCGGCGTCTCCAGCTTCGGCGTGGACTGGTTCGGCGAGGAGGTGCTGCCGCGCATTCCTGCGGACGTCCCCGTCCTCTCCGTGACGAAGGGCCTCCTGGACCGGGACGACGGCCGGCTCCTCTGCTACCCGCAGGTGTGGGAGGAGCGCCTCGCCGCCAGGGGCGTAAGGCGCGACATCTGCGCGATCGGCGGCCCCTGCACGAGCTACGAGCTGGTGGCGCACGACCAGACGGAGGTGGCGTTCTGCGGCAAGAACCTCGACGTGCTGCGCAGGATCAAGGCGATGATGGCGACGGACTACTACCACGTCTCGCTCTCCACGGACGTGGTGGGGATCGAGAGCGCGGTGGCGCTCAAGAACGGCTACGCGCTCGGCATCGCGCTCACGATCGGCCTCAACCAGAGGGCGTTCGGGCTGGACTCGGAGCTGCACTTCAACTCGCAGGCGGCGGTGTTCGGCCAGGCGGCGAAGGAGATGAGCCGGCTCCTCGACCTGCAGGGGGCGGGCACGCTAGACAACCTCTGCGTGGGCGTTGGCGACCTGTACGTGACGGTGTACGGCGGCCGCACGCGCCTGGTGGGGATCCTGCTCGGGCGCGGGCTGGACATCGACGAGGCGCGCGAGGAGCTGAGGGGCGTGACGCTGGAGTCTCTCGTAGTGGCGGTGCGCGTGGCGCGCGCCGTGAAGAAGCGCATCGCCGCCGGCAAGCTCGCCGCCGCCGACTTCCCGCTTCTCCTGCATACGGACGAGATCCTCACCGAGAAGAAGCCGGTGAACATCCCATGGGAAGCCTTTACGTTCGAGAAGTGAAAGATGGAAAGACGCGAATTCCTCGCGCTCGGCGCGGGGGCCGTGCTCGCCAGCCGTTTTGCAGCGTGGGGATAGTCCAAATTGTTTTTCCTCTTGCGGGAAAAGACCGGAATATGTTATGGTACCCGCAGGTACGATTGAAGTCAGGCAGTGTTTGCGCGCCGCGAACGCGGTGCGCGCCGTAAAGAAGGAGCGCAAGATGAGGAGAACGAGAATCGGTGCGGCGGGTGCCGCGATGGTGATGCTCGCAGGGGCTGCGGGCGCGGCCACGTACACGTGGACGGGCGGGGCGGGGGACGGACTCTTCTCCACGCCCGGCAACTGGGACGGCGGCGTGGCTCCCGTAGCGGCGACGACGGCGGACAACCTCGTGTTCACGACCGCCGGGACGGCCGACAACGACATCCCGAACCTGACGGTCGGAAACGTCTCCGTGACGCTCGCCGCCGGCGACCAGCTGACGATCATCGGCGAGAAGTTCAGCGGCACCGGCACGCTCACGAAGGACGGCGCGGGCACGCTCCTCTTCAGCGCCACCAACGCGCCGGACGCGGAATTCTCGCACGCGATCGCCGTGAACGGCGGCATCTTCCAGGTCAACAAGACCGGCGACTTCCACGGTGCGCTCACCGTGGCCGAGGGCGCGGCTGTGGTCTGCTCCGACGGGACGGTGAACTTCCGCGGCCCTGTGGAGATCGACGGTGGCGCGACCAACACGGGCGCGCAGGTCTACTACCATACGCGCGTCAAGGGCAACACGGTCGGCGTCGCCGCCGGCAATACGACCAGGTTCGTAGGCGGCCTCGACGGCATCGTCACGCTCTTCGGCAACAACAAGTATTCCGGCCAGGCGATCTTCTACCCGGAGACCTCGTGTTTCCACGGCGCGTTCCGCACGAACGGCGAAATGGCCATCGACGGCCGGACCGGCGAACTGTTCTGCAGGGAAGAGAACATGTTCGCCGGGCAGAACCAGAACCTCACCGTCGTTGGGGGCATCACCGTCAACAATCAGGAAAATTTCGGCTCTTTCGGCACGAAACCCGATCAGGTCGTGCTGATCACGAACTCGACCATCAGCGTGACAGAGGCGCTTTCCGCCGGTCGCCGAGGCCCTGGAGGTAACAGCGCGACAAAGTCTACGCTTCGCCTCGGAGAGGGCACGACCGCGACGGCGGCTTATCTGCTGACCGGGTACAACGCCTGGCCGGCCCACGGCGCGATCGAGATCCTGGACGGCGCAGTGGTGAACGTCACCAACCGGATTTGCGCGGGGTACCATTACGACCAGACCGCACCAGCTAAAGGACCGACAAACGAGTGGATCACCGTCGATGGCGGGACGCTGAACGCCGACGGAATCGGTATCGGCATTAATTACCGCGGTTCGACGGCCCGGTTCTACCTGAAGAGCGGCACGGTCAACGCCAAGGGTATCTACCAAAAAGCGTATCGCGCGAAGGGTGGTAGCATTCAGCGCGGCACCAACGCCGTCGGCGGCACGAACACGTACCAGTTCGTCATGACGGGCGGCACGTTCAACATGGGAGAATGGGGCATCGTCTCTCTCGGCTGCGGCGACTTCAGCGAGGCGCACGTCATCCTCGCCGGCGGCACGATGAACGCCACGAAAGATTTTCCGATCCCGTACTACAACCCGACGCTGTTCGGCTACGGCAACTGGCGCGGCGGAGCGGAAGGCGGGTTCACGCTTAACACCGCCGGGCACACCGTGACGCTCAACACGGCGCTCAACGGCATGGGCGACGTGCGTCTCGCAGGAAACGGCACGGTCGCCGGCACGAACGCGATGCAGGGGGTTCTGGGCGGCAGGTGGACGGTGGATGGCGGCACAACCGCCGATCTGCGCGGCGCGGCGTCCCTCCTCGGCGGACTCTCCGTCGGCGCGAACGCGCAGGTGACGCTCGACGTGGGCGCGGGACGCTCCGCCGCCTTCCTCTCCCGCGACGGATCGTGGCCGCTGACTGCCGCATACTCCACAAACAACATTCTGGCCCACTTCAACCTGTGCGACGGCGGTACGGTCTCCACCCTCATTTCGCACGACATGGGGTTGTGGAACGTCACCGCGAGCGGAACGGACATCCCGACATACGCGGGCGGCTCGCGCGAGGCGCTGGTGTCGAAGGGCGAGTTCTACGTGGCGCCGGAGGAGGCGGGCACGTGGACGTTCAGCGGGATATGGTCGCACTACATCCACATTCGGATCGACGATCAGTCCGCAACCAGCACAGGCGCCTCAAACTACGCGCATCTGCAGACGGACTTGTCTGAGGGCTGGCACCGGTTCGTCATCGTCGGCGTACACGCCGGCTCCGGATCAATGGGCCCCAGCAACCGTGAGGGGATGGCCGTCGGCTTCGCCAAGACCGCCGTGAGCGGGGATGCGGCGGCGGACTACACGCTCTTCTCGCCGAAGAACCTGAAGATGCGCCCGAGCGCGCCCTGCGGCGGCGAGGCGTCCGTGCGGTGGAGCACCGTCAAGACGACGGCGTGGGCCGACACCGAATGGGAAAACATCCGCGCGGCGACCTATATGAACAACTGGGAATGGGATGCGGTCAGCCTCACCAACTCGCTCAGGGCTACCCACTTCTACGGGAGCAGCGGCCCCGAACGGCTGGCGGGCAGCAGCTACATCGCCAATCGCTGGGACGGCTGGTTCCTCGTCCCCCGCGAGAAGTCGGGGACATGGCGTTTCCGGCTGAAGTACAACAATCGCATCCGATTCTATCTCGACGGCGAGGACCTCGGCGTGGAGAGCGCGACCGATGCCGTCACCGCCGACAAGGCCGTTGCCCCCGGTTGGCATCGTTACGAGATTCGCACATACCGGTACAACAAGAGTTCCGGTCCGGGCGCGAACGACTACGCCGTCAGCTACGCCGTCAAGACGGCGGCTGACGCGGACTTCGGCGCGTTCGTGCCGTTCGACGAGGACTCGCTCACGCTCTCCCTCGCGCCGGACGGCTACCTGCAGGGCGAGATCGCGCTCGCCTCGGGCGCGGCGGTGACGAACGTCTCCGAGACGGCGGCGGTCGTGTGGGGCGACGTGAAGGTGGCGGACGGCGCGGCGGGCGCGGTGATGAGCGGCAAGTTCGCGTGCGTCTCGAACACGGTCGACTTCGGCACGGTGGCGGCGAACACCTCCGATCTCTCGGCCGTGCTGCGTTTCGACGACGCGGCGGCGAACCTCTTCGCGGACGTTGGAAAGATCGCGGTCGACTTCGCGTCGCGGCCCACGTTCGGGCGCGCGCTCGTGGGCCCGGCGGGCGGGCTGGACGCGCTCTCCGACGCGGAGCTCGCGCGGCGCTTCGCGGTCACGGTGGGCGGCGTGCCGGCGGCCGAGGCCAAGTGCACCGTCCTCCCGCTGGTGGAGGACGGCAAGCTGTACCTCCGCAACGCCTCCGGCACGACGGTGATTATCCGCTGACGGATGAGAGAGGACAGAGGACGAAAGACGAAAGACAAAGGCCGTAGGACGATGGACTTTGGAATGTGCGAAGCAACCATCCTTTGTCCTTTCGCGGCGGTACCGCGATATGCTATCATAAAAGCTCCTCGAAGCACACCGAAAGGCAGGTAGTCGTGAAGAAGCAGGTTGGAATCGTGATTTTGGCGGCGGTCGGGTTTGCCGCCGCGTACGGGAACGCGGAAGCCGCGGCTTTGGCGCGTGCCGACGACGCGTTGGCGCGCGGGTTCGTCACGCCGCCGAACGCGGCGAAGCCGCACACCTGGTACCACATGATGAACGGCAACGTCACGAAGGAGGGCATCACGTGCGACTTCGAGGCGCTCGCGAAGGCGGGCGTCGGCGGCGTGCAGATGTTCGACGCGGGGTGCGCCATCCCGCAGGGGCCGCTCGCGTTCAACTCGCCGGAGTGGTTCGACATGTTCAGGCACGCGGCCTCCGAGGCGCGCCGCCTCGGGCTGGAGATCTGCATCCCGAACTGCTCGGGCTGGTCGTCGTCGGGCGGGCCGTGGAACATGCCCTCGAACGGCATGAAGCAGGTGGTGTTCACGGAAACGGCCGTGAAGGGGCCCGTCGCGTTCAGGGGGAAGCTGCCGCGCACGGAGAAGGACAACGGGTTCTACGAGGACATCGCCGTCCTCGCCTTCCCCACGCCGCCCGCCGACCTCGTGCGGTTCCCCGGCGTGAAGTCCGACATCTCCGGCATGACGGCGACGGTCTCCTCCGAAACGCCGTTCACGGCCCAGGGCATCTCGTACCGCCTGTCGTTCAAGCCCGTCCGGTCGGCCTCCGCCAACGTGAAGGTGGACGTGTCGCAGGACGGCAAGACGTTCACGCGGCTGGAGTCGTTCACCACGCGGCTCGCGAAGTCGCGCGTCCTCGACCTCTCGCTCCGCTACCGCCCCTTCGAGAAGCCGGTCACGGCGCGCGCGATCCGGTTCACCTTCACCTCGACCCATCCCATCAAGGTGGAGGAGATGCGGCCCGAGGCGAAGCTGCGCATCTACGAGATCAAGTCCAAGTCCTTCGGCGACCGCGGCGCCATCCACCGCGACGCCACGGTCGCCGCCGACGCGCAGCGGGTCAGGGGGGACGGGATCGTCGACCTCACGTCGCGGCTCTCGCCCGACGGCACGCTCGCGTGGGACGCGCCCGCCGGCGACTGGACCGTGCTGCGCCTCGGCTACGTCTGCAACGGGCGCTGCAACCATCCGGCGTCCGCACACGGCAAGGGTCTGGAAGTGGACAAGCTCTCCGCCTCCGCGATGGACTACCACTTCGGCCAGTACGTCGCGCGGATATGCCGGCACCTCGGCCCGCTCGCGGGCGACGTCGCGAGCGGCTTCAACAACATCCTCGTGGACAGCTACGAGGTCGGCTCGCAGAACTGGACGCAGGGCTTCGCGCAGACGTTCGAGCGTCGCGCGGGCTACCCGATCGGCAAATGGCTGCCGGTCCTGGCCGGATACGTGGTCGACTCGGTCGACGCGTCCGAGCGGTTCCTCGAGGACTTCCGCCGCGTGATCGCCGACCTCTTCGCGGAGAACTACGCCGGCCGCCTCGCCGAACTCTGCCACCGGCACGGGCTGAAACTCTCCGTCGAGCCGTACGGCAACGGCCCGTCCGACGACCTCCAGTACGGGCAGGACGTCGACATCCCGATGGCCGAGTTCTGGTCGCGCGCGGCGTCGGGCGACCATTTCACCAACACGCGCAACGCCAAGTTCGCGGCCTATCTGGCGCACGTGTGGGGACGCCGCTACGCCGGCACGGAGTCGTTCACGGCCGGCCCCGACTCCGGCGGCCGCTGGCAGACCACCCCGTTCACGATCAAGGCGCAGGGCGACCGCGTGTTCGCCGAGGGAATCAACCGCATCATCTACCACCGCTTCACGCACCAGCCGTGGCCCGGCAACAAGTATCTGCCCGGCATGACGATGGGCCGCTGGGGCATGCACCTCGACCGCACGCAGACGTGGTGGCCGCTCGCGGGCGACTGGTTCCGCTACCAGGCCCGTTGCCAGTGGATGCTCCAGGAGGGCACGTTCGTGGCGGACGCGCTCTACTTCTGCGGCGAGCAGGCTCCCAACTGGGGGCGCGCCACGGACGATCCGTCCCTCCGCGAGGCCCTGCGCCTCCCGCCCGGCTACGACTGGGACATCTGCGCGACGAAGGCGGTTGAGATGCTGAAGGTCGTGGACGGGCGCGTGGTCGTGCCGGGCGGCGTGAGCTACGCGCTGCTCGTGCTGCCGCCGCAGGAGACGATGAGCGAGCGGACGCTCGCGACGATCGAGCGCCTGGTGGACGCCGGCGCGAAGGTGTGCGGCCTGCGCAAGCCCACGCGCGCCCCCGGCCTCGCGGGCTACCCTGCGGCCGACGGCCGCGTGCGCGCGCGGGCCGAGAAGGTATGGGCGAAGGGCGTGATGGACTGCACGCCCGCCGAGGCGCTGGCGAAGCTCGGCATCGCGCCTGACTTCACCTCCACCGAGAAGGACCCGCAGACGGGCGCCGTGTACATCCACCGGCGCGACGCGGCGGCGGATTGGTATTTCGTGGCGCTCAACAACGACCGCTCGAAGTCGTTCGAGGCGTCGTTCCGCGTCACGGGCCGCCAGCCCGAAATCTGGGACGCGGAGAAGGGGACGATCGCCGACGCGGCGCGGTGGCGCGTCGAGAAGGGGCGCACGGTCGTTGCGCTCGACTTCCCGCCGAGCGGCTCGGCGTTCGTCGTGTTCCGCCGGCCGGCGGCGGGCGATCCCGTCGTCAAGGCCGACATCCGGGTGCAGCGGCGGCCGGAGCCGGCGGGGGCGCGTCCGTCGATCACGATCGAGAAAGCCGTCTACGGCGTGCTCACCGCCGCCGGGGCGCCGGTGGACGGTCTGGTGAAGGACATCACGTCCGTCCTCGCGGCCCGCATCGGCGCGGGCGCAGAATCCGTCGTGATCAACAACCGCCTGGTCGGAAAGGACCCCGCGTTCCGGCATCACAAGGTCGCCCGCATCACCTACTCCTGCGACGGCGAGCGCAAGACCGTGACCGTGAAGGAGCACGCGCGGTTCAGGCCCGTCGCGCGGGGCCTTGCGCCCGACCCGGCACCGGACTGGGAATGGCGCGGCGGCGAGCTGTTCGCGTGGCAGCCGCTCGCGGCCACGCTCACCACCGCCTCCGGCGCGGTCCGCCGCCTTGCCGCCGAGCCGCCTCCTCCGGTCGCCGTGGACGGCGCCTGGCGCGTGACGTTCCCCGTGGACTGGTACACGGGCGGCACGGCCACGCGCGCGGTCGAGTTCCCGGCGCTCGCCAGCTGGACCGCCCAGTCCGATCCCGACATCCGCTACTTCTCGGGCACGGCCACCTACCGGAAGCGCGTGTCGTACGCGGCGCCGGCGGCGGGCGTGCGCACAATCCTTGATCTTGGCACGGTGAAGAACTTCGCCGTCGTCACCGTCAACGGAAAGACCTACCCCGTCCTGTGGCGTCCGCCGTACCGCGTGGACATCACGGACGCGTTGGGCGGCGCGGCCGACCTCGACATCGAGATCAAGGTGACGAACCTCTGGCCGAACCGCCTCATCGGCGACGACGCCCTGCCGGCGGACTGCGAATGGAAGGGCGTGGTGCGCGACGGCGTGAAGGAGATCGGCATCAAGGAGATTCCGCAGTGGGTGAAGGAGGGGAAGCGGTCCCCGACCGGCCGCCACACGTTCACCACGTGGCGGCACTGGGCGAAGGACGAGGGCCTGCTGCCCTCCGGCCTGCTCGGCCCGGTGGCGCTGCGCCGCGCCGCGCCGGCGCGGGAAAAGAAATGAGGCGTGGATTCAGAGTCGCGCACCTGCTAGCAGGGCGGCAAACAACAAAAACAAGGAGAAAAGGCAATGAAGAAAATGATGGCATGCATGGCGGCGATTTGCATCGCCGGAATGGCCCAGGCCAAGATGCCGGACGTGGCGGAGATCGTACTGCCCGGCGAATATCCGGGACACCTCCAGGACGTCTGGTGGGACGGCGGCGAACATATCTACTGGGCGCACACGTGGGATATCGTGAAGACGGACCTCAAGGGCAACATCCTCCGCCACGTCCAGGTCGAGGGCCACAACGCCGGCTGCCAGCTGAAGGACGGAAAGCTCTACGTGGCCGTCTGCCCGACCGCGAAGCGGCGGATCGTGGCGTGGACCGCCAAGAGCCGCCTTCAGGTGAACGAATACGACGCGGACACGCTGGAGCTCAAGGCCAAGCACGTCATGCCCGCAGTCGACCGCGCCGGGTCGTTTGCCGTCCTTGAGGATGGATCGTTCGTCGTCGGCTGCCTGCGCCCAGACGACATCTCCGCCTCCCAGGTGCGCTTCCACCACGTCAGCCCCGACTTCTCCATCCTCTCCACGCACCTCGTCGACAACCTGAAGATCAAGATGGGCATCGAGACGATCAAGCGCTACGGCGACTCGCTCTTCCTCATGTGCTACGGCGCGCCGATCGTCCGCCTTGACGCGAAGACGTTCAAGGAGACGGGGCGCATGGGCGGCGTCAACGGGACGCGCGGGTTCGTCTACGACGGGCAGTCCTGCTGGGTGGGCGTCTCCAAGCACGTCGGCGGGAAGCGGTCGGCCCCCTGGCAGTCGAAGCTCGTCCGCCTCGAAAAGGACGCCAAGAAGGTTGAATTCTTTCAACCGCGGTCCGAAAGCACGAAGAAATAGCGTCTCGCCACGACGCGAACGAAAGGAAATGCCATGCTGACAAGAAGACTGTTCCTCGGCGGACTGGCTGCCGCATGCGCGGCTGGGCCGCGGAAGCTGTTCGCCAAGGAGGAGGCGGAGTTCGACGACAACCTGCTCGTGTTCCTCTCCGACGTCCACGCGGGCGCGGCCAAGACGTGCAAGTGCGCGCGCAGGAAGCTCAAGGAGGCGGTGGCGGATATCCTGAAGATGCGCCCGCTGCCGCGCAACGTGCTTGTGTTCGGCGACATCGCGCACATCTGCGGCCTGGGCGCGGACTACGACGCCTCGCGCCCGCAGTTCAAGCTGCTGGAGGACGCTGGCATCGTCGTCACGTTTGGCATGGGCAACCACGACCGTCGCAGCGAGTTCGCCGTCCGCTGGCCGGACGCCGCCAAGAAGTCCCTCGTGCCGGGCCGGTACGTGCACCTAGTGGAGACCGCGCACGTCGGCTTCCTGATGCTCGATTCCCTGCAGGGGACGGACGACCGCCCCCAGAACGACACGGGGCCCGTGCCCGGCGCGCTGTCGGACGGCCAGCAGGAGTTCCTGCGCGACTTCCTCGCGAAGCGGACGAAGCCCGTCATCCTCTGCGCGCACCATGCCCCCAAGGAGCTGAAGCTCTGCGGCAAGCCGCTCTCCCTCGTCGTCGTCACCACGCCCTGCGTGGCCGGGTACATCCACGGGCACAACCACCGTTGGACGCGGGCCTGGATGCGCGACAAGGACCAGAAGACCCCAGAACGCGCCAAGCACGTGCTGTGCCTGCCGTCGAACGGGCTGTGGGGCGACATCGGCTACGCCACATGCCGCGTAGCGCCGGGCAAGGCCGAGGTCGCGCCGTGCCTCAAGGACTTCTGGCTGTCGCGTCCGGTGGCGGCGGAGCGGCGTCCGCCAGAATGGGAGGACATCCTCGCCGAGGGCCGCGCCTCCGGCCCGTGCACATTCCGCCTCTAGGAGAAACAACGACATGAAGCTCTTCGACGACCCCGCAACAAACCGCCGGTTCCACCGCACGCAGTGGCGGATGCTCATCGCCACGATGATCGGCTACACGCTCTTCTACTTCATGCGGAAGAACTTCAGCTTCGCCATGCCGGGGCTGGAGCAGGATTGCGGCATCTCCAAGGCGATGCTCGGCAACTTCCTCTTCGCGGGCGGGATCGTCTACGGAATCTCGAAGTTCCTCAACGGCATCGTGGGCGACCGGTGCAACGCGCGCAAGATGCTCTGCTTCGGGCTTCTGGTCTGCTCGCTCGTGAACGTGGCGTTCGGCTTCGCGCCGCAGATCGCCGCGTGGTTCGGGGGCGGGTCGAGCTCCTGCTCGACCGCCGCGCTTGCCTGGACGTTTGGCGTCCTGCTCGTCCTGAACCAGTTGTTTCAGGGAACCGGCTTCCCGCCGTGCGCGAAGCTGATCGCGTTCTGGGTGCCGCCGAACGAGCTGGCCACGAAGATGAGCGTGTGGAACACGTCGCACTCCATCGGCGGCGGGCTGGTGGCGAAGGCGTGCGGCGTCATCATGGGGCTGGGCGTGATCGGCGCCGCCAACCAGGGCGTGGGAATGTGGAAATGGTGCTTCTGGAGCATGGCGATCCTCGGCCTGCTCGGGATCGTGGCGATGTGGTTCATGCTGCCCGGCACGCCGAAGGACGAGGGCCTGCCGGACCTGCCGGGCACGGAAACGGGAGGGCCGCGCTCCGGCGCGACCGAAAAGGCCGCGGACGCGCAGGGGCGCGAGACTCCCGCACACGTGCCTTCCATGGCGCGCATGGTGTTCCTCAATCCCGTCATCTGGATGCTGGGACTCTGCAACTTCGCGATCAACGCCGTCCGCGCCCTGGTGGCCGACTGGGGGCCGACGCTCCTGCAGGAGGCGAAGGGGCTCACGTCGAGCGAGGCCGGCACGGTGATCATGCTCTTCGAGTTCGCGGGCATCGTCGGCATGCTGTTCGCGGGATGGGCCACCGACCGGCTGTTCGGGGGGCGTGCCCCGCGCCTGTGCGTGTTCCTCATGGCGCTCACGGCGGGTATGCTGGCGGCGTTCTGGTTCCTTCCGGCGGGCGGTTTCACGGGGATCCTCGCGATGGCGGCGCTCTGCATGGCGGGCTTCTGCCTGTACGGCCCGCAGGCGCTCACCGGCGTGACCTGCACGAACTCCTCCACGAAGGTGTACGCCGGCACGTCGATCGGCTTCGCCTCGCTGTTCTCCTACATTGGCGTCTCGGTGAGCGGCAAGGTGTGCGGCACGCTCGCGCAGAACACGGGCGGCTGGCAGGTGCCGGTGCTCGCGATCGCGGGCGTGGCTGCGGTAGGCTTCGTGCTGTTCCTCTGCCTGTGGAACGTGCGCGCCAACAGCTACGAAAGCGAATGACGCGGACGGCCCCCCTGGCGTCACTGTCTGACTGAAAAGGGAACGCACCATGAAAACATACGTCACGATCGCCGCGCTCCTCGTCTCGTGCGCGGCGTTCGCCGTTCCGCTCGAGGAGGGTTTCCGCAACCCGCCGAACTCCGCGAAGCCGCACACGTGGTACCACATGATGAACGGCAACGTCACGAAGGAGGGGATCACGTGCGACTTCGAGGCGCTCGCGAAGGCGGGCATCGGCGGCGTGCAGATGTTCGACGCGGGATGCAACGTGCCGGCCGGTCCGCTCGCGTTCAACACGCCCGAATGGTTCGACCTGATCCGCCACGCGGCCTCGGAGGCGCGGCGGCTGGGGCTTGAGATCTGCATCCCCACCTGCTCGGGCTGGTCGTCCTCCGGCGGGCCGTGGATCGCGCCGTCGAACGGCATGAAGAAGGTCGTGTTCTCCGAAACGTCCGTGAAGGGTCCGGCCGCGTTCAAGAGGAAACTGCCGCGCGAGGAGAGGGACAACGGGTTCTACGAGGACATCGCCGTCCTGGCGTTCCCCACGCCGCCGGCCGACCTCGCGGACATCCCCGGGGTGAAGATCGACCTCGTGGGCAAGACGGCGCTCTTTTCCGCGAAGGACCCGTTCACGGTCCAGGGGCTTTCCTACCGCCTCGACTACCCCGGCCTCTGGGGCGGCGCCGCCATGTTCAAGATCGAGATGTCGAAGGACGGCGAGACGTACCGGCAGATCGACAAGTACGTGATCCCCCTCGCGCAGTCCGGCGTGGCCGACCGCGGCCTCCGCTACCACCAGTTCGCGCGCCCCGTGACGGCGCGCGCGTTCCGCCTCTCGTTCCTCACGAGCCAGAAGGTCACGGTTGCCGAGGCGTGGCCGGAGCGGAAGCTCCGGATCTCCGACGCGAAGGGCAAGTCCTTCGACATCCGCAACTACGACGTTACCGTGCGGCGCGACTCCGCCCGGGGCGCGGCGGACCAGATCGTGCGCCCGGACGCGATCCTCGACCTCACGGACCGCCTCGCGCCCGACGGCACGCTCGCGTGGGACGTCCCCGCCGGCGACTGGACCATCCTGCGCGTCGGCCACGTGTGCAACGGACGCTGCAACCACCCGGCGTCCGCCAAGGGGAAGGGGCTGGAGGTCGACAAGCTCTGCCCCTCCGCGCTCGACTTCCACTTCAGCCAGTACGTCGCCCGCCTCTGCGACCATCTCGGCCCGCTCGCGGGCGCGGTCGAAAGCGGGCTCAACAACATCCTCGTGGACAGTTACGAGGTGGGCTCGCAGAACTGGACGCAGGGCTTCGACAGGACGTTCGAGGCGCGCATGGGCTATCCGATCCGCCCGTGGCTCCCGGTCCTCACCGGGCGCGTCGTGGGGAGCGTGGACGAGAGCGAGCGCTTCCTCGAGGACTTCCGGCGCGTGATCGCCGACCTCTTCGCGGAGAGCTACGCGGGCCGCCTCGCCGCGCTCTGCCACGCGCGCGGGCTGAGGCTTTCGCTCGAGCCGTACGGGAACGCGCCGGCGGACAACCTCCAGTACGGGCAGGACGTGGACATCCCGATGGGCGAATACTGGTCGTTCGCCGGCAAGGGCGACCACGAGACGCAGACGTGCAACGCGCGCTTCCCGTCCTACCTCGCGCACGTCTGGGGGCGGCGCGTGGCGGCCACGGAGTCCTTCACGGCCGGCCCGAACGACGGCGGCCGCTGGCAGACAACCCCGTTCGCCATCAAGGCGCAGGGCGACCGCGTGTACGCGGAGGGCGTGAACCGCATCATCTACCACCGCTTCACGCACCAGCCCTGGCCCGGCAACCAGTACCTGCCCGGCATGACGATGGGCCGCTGGGGCATGCACCTCGACCGCACGCAGACGTGGTGGCCGCTCGCGGGCGACTGGTTCCGCTACCAGGCGCGCTGCCAGTGGATGCTCCAGGAGGGGACGTTCGTCGCTGACGTGCTCCACTTCTGCGGCGAGGGCGCGCCGAACCAGGGCGGCAACACGCACGAGAACCGCAAGGCGGACGCCGACATCCGGCTGCCCGCAGGATACGCCTGGGACGTCTGCGCCACGAAGGCGCTCCATCTCCTGAAGGTCGTGGACGGGCGCGTGGTCGTGCCGGGCGGCGTGAGCTACGCGCTCCTCGCCCTGCCGGCGCAGGACACGATGAGCGAAAAGGCGCTCCGGACGGTCGAGCGCCTGATCGACGCCGGCGCGAAGGTCTGCTGCCCGACGAAGCCGAAGCGTTCGCCCGGCCTCGTCGGCTATCCGGCGGCCGACAGGCGCGTGCGCGCGCTGGCCGACCGGGTGTGGGCGAAGGGCGTGATGGACTGCAAGCCCGCCGAGGCGCTGAAGCGGCTCGGCGTCGCCCCCGACTTCTCCTCCACCGAGACCGATCCCCAGACCGGCGCCGTGTACATCCACCGCCGCGCCGCCGGCGCGGACTGGTATTTCGTGGCGCTCAACAACGCCGAGGCGAAGTCGTTCGAGGCGTCGTTCCGCGTCGCGGGCCGCCAGCCCGAGATCTGGGACGCGGAGAAGGGGACCGTCGCCGACGCGTCCACGTGGCGCGTGGAAAACGGGCGCACGGTCGTGCGGCTCGACTTCCCGCCCAGCGGCTCGGCGTTCGTCGTGTTCCGGAAAAAAGGAACGCCATCGGTCGGGCGCGAGGCCTCCATCGCGCCGCAGACGACCGGGTCCAACGACCTCGTCGCGCGGATTTCCGGCCCGTGGCGCGTCTCCTTCCCCGTGGACTGGTACACGGGCGGGACAGACGTCAAGACCGTCGACTGGACCGCGCTCGCCGACTGGTCAGCGAACGACGACCCCGACATCCGATACTTCTCCGGCACGGCCACGTACGCGGCGCGCGTCACCTGTCCGCCCGCTCTCACGCGATGCGTCCTCGACCTCGGCGACGTGAAGAACTTCGCCGTCGTGACGGTGAACGGAAAGACGTTCCCCGTCCTGTGGCGTCCGCCCTACCGCGTGGACATTACCGAGGCGTTGGGCGGCGCGGCCGCTCTCGACATCGAGGTCAAGGTGACGAACCTCTGGCCGAACCGCTTGATCGGCGACGACGCCATGCCGGCGGACTGCGAATGGAAGGGGAGCGTGCGCGGCGGCGTGAAGGAGATCGGCGTGAAGGAGATTCCGCAGTGGGTGAAGGAGGGGAAGCGGTCCCCGACCGGCCGCCACACGTTCACCACGTGGCGGCACTGGGCGAAGGACGAGAAGCTTCTGCCGTCGGGCCTGCTCGGCCCCGTCGAACTTCGCTTGCATTGGTAGCGTACTTTATGTTATGATATACGCACGAAAATTGAGGAGGAATCTGCCGTGACGACGAGACAGCGTGCGAATCGCGTTTCAAGGGCCGCCTGCGCGGCGCTGGCGCGGAAGCGCGCCTCGGACGCAGGCCATGGTCGGAAAGGAGAAAAAGATGAT
>CAMNLN010000029.1 GCA_946543025.1 uncultured Verrucomicrobiota bacterium | reverse complement strand
GCGACAGGGCGGCGGGGAGCGAGGTGGCGGCCATGGCTGCGCAGCAGGCGAGAAGTGTCGTTTTCATGGCGGATAGTATAGCATAACGGGGACGCAGACCTTGTGCGCTTCGCCTGTTTCGCGCGCAGGTGGCAGAGACGGCGAGATTATGCTAAAATAAGCAGACCGAGGAGCTAATAGAGAGATGTCAGGACAGATATCATTTGAACCGCCGCGCGGGATGAGGGACTTCTATCCCGAGGACATGACATGGCGAAACAAGGTGTTCGACGCGTTCCGCGCCGCCGGCGCGGCGGCTGGTTTCGAACCGTATGACGCGTGCGTGGTGGAGAGTTACGAGTTGCTGGCCCGCAAGGCCGGCGAGGAAGTCGGCGACCAGATTTACCATTTCTACGACAAAAGCGACCGTCACATCGCGCTCCGCGCCGAGATGACGCCCACGCTCGCGCGCATGGTGGCGCAAAGGCAGGGGTCGCTTCCGTTCCCGATCAAGTGGACCACGATCGCGCAGTGCTTCCGCTACGAACGCATGACGAAGGGGCGCAAGCGCGAGCACTACCAGTGGAACCTCGACATCGTGGGCGAGGAAAGCGTCCTCGCGGAAGTGGAAGTGCTGGGGGCCGCGTGCGACGCGCTCCGCCGCATGGGGCTTTCCGACGCCGACTTCAAGGTACACGTCTCGAACCGCGCGCTCCTCTCCGAACTGCTTGCCGCAAGCGGCATCCCTGCAGAGAAGCACGCGCAGGTGTTTCTCGCGCTCGACAAGCGCGGCAAGATGCCGGACGAGGAGATCGCCGCGATGCTGAAGGACGGCGGCGTGGACGATGCCGGCGTGTCCAAGACGTTCGAGATCCTGAACCTGAAGTCGCTCGACGAGTTGCCGGATGGACCGGCCAAGGCCAACCTCCGGGAGCTTTTCCGCCTTGCGGACATCGCCGGATTCGGGAAATGCCTGGAATTTGACATCTCGGTGATCCGCGGCCTGAGCTATTACACGGGTATCGTTTTCGAGTGCTTCGACGCGCAGCGCGAGTTCCGCGCCATCTTCGGCGGCGGGCGGTACGACAACCTGCTTACGACGATCGGCGGCGCCCCGGCGACGGCCGTGGGACTCGGCTTCGGCGACGTGGTAGTGACGGAACTTCTGAAGGCGCGGCTGGGCGTGGATGCCGCCGTGCCGAAGAAGGGCGTCTACGTGGGCTGGATGTTCCCGGAACAGCGCGACGCGGCGCTCGCGCTCGCGGCGAGGCTGCGGGCGGCAGGCGAGAACGTGAACCTTGCGCTCCGCAAGGCGAAGCCGAAGCAGTTTTTTGCGCGCGCGGGAGCCTCGTCCTGCGCGAAAGCCGTGTTCCTGGGGCCAGACGACGTGGCGGCCGGTACGGCGAAGATGAAAGACCTGGTTACGCGAGAAGAGGTGACGATTGGCCTCTAGCATGGACAGCAAGACGGCGGCGGCGTTGGCGGCGCGGACCCAGGGCGTACGGGCCGGCGTGGATGTCGGCTTTGCGGATGCCGCGTTCTCGCGGGCGCTCCGTCAGGCGCACGCGGGCGTGTGGATGACGGTGGAGGACGGCGGCGGCGCGCGTACGGCGGCGGCGGCCGCGCTCGATCCGAAGACCGTGCTCCAGCTGGGAACGGGAGGCGAGTTGCCTTTTGAAGACCACCAGTTTGAGGTCGTCTTGCTGGCGGCGACGCTGTTCGCGCAGCCGCGCGAACGCCTGGAGACGCTGATTCGGGAAGCACATCGCATCCTGCAGGGCGGAGGATGCCTGTATTTCACGGTCGAGGACGAGGCCGCTGGAAACGCGGGCTGGACGCAGCGGGCCGTCTACGAGCTGTTGCGCGACGGTTTTGACGTGGTCGGGCTGAAACGCCCGCCTTGGTGGAAGTTCGGAACGGCAGGGCGGACGCTGACGGTCTGCGCGCGCCGAAAGAACTGGCGTAACCGCGGAACGCCGATCGTCGGCGCCGCGTTGCCGGTGTCGTCGGCGATGCTCTCGCCGCGTGAACGGTCGAAATGAGGAAAAGACATGGGTAAGTTCGCATTGAGGGTGGGAATCCTGGCATGGACGCTTTTGGCGGCACTGGCCGTACAGGCCGATTCGGCGAACGCGATCATGCGTCTGCTCAACTCGCGCGCGTCAGGTTCGCGCAAGGGCTATGCGGAAGCGGCGGAGGAGGTGGCGAAGAAAGCCAAGGAGGGAAACCCCGTCTACGGTTTCGTGCTGGCGCTCGTCTCGCGCGAGTCGGATGCGCCGCCGGCGGCTCGTCTCGACGACGCGACGCGCACGAAGTACCTCGATAGCTGCCGCGACAAGATCAAGCGCCTGGCGCTCGAGAAGAACAACTCGATGGCGTGGTACCTCCTGTCCCTGGATGCGAACGACACGAACCTGCTGCACCGTGCGGCCGACGCCGGCAACATCCAGGCGCAGAACGCGTGGGGGTCGTTCATCCTGACGCACTCGATGGACGAGGGCATCTCCACGAACGAGCAGAGGCGCGTGATGGGGCTCGCGTTCGACTACTTCAAGAAAGCGGCGGACACGGGCGATGCGAACGGCCTCTACAACCTCGGCACGTGCCATGCGCGCGGCTACGGCACCCCGCAGGACGACCAGAGCGCGTTCAACTGTTTCCGCGCGGCGGCCGAGAAGGGCCATCCCGAGGCGCTCAACAACGTCGGATGGTTCTTCCGCGAGGGGCGCGTCGTGGAGAAGGACTTCGAGATGGCGGCCAAGTGGTTCGCCAAGTCTGCCGCCAACGAGAACCCGTACGGGCAGTTCAACTACGGCCTGGCGCTCCAGCGCGGCGAGGGCGTGCCGAAAGATTTGAAGAAGGCGGCGGAACTGTTCCGCATCGCGGGGGATAACGGCTGCATCGAGGCGATCGATGCCTACGGCGTGGCGCTCTGGCGCGGGGAGGGCGTGCGGGAGAACCACCGCAAGGCGTTCCAGCAGTTCATCCGGGCGGCCAACCTAGGGTATCCGCCCGCGATGGAGAACATCGCCACCTGCTATTCGCGCGGAACCGGCGTCCCGGCGGACGAGAACCTCGCCACCGAGTGGAAGATCCGTTCGCGCGCGGCACGCGGCGACAGGAACGCCCAGGCCTGGTTGCACCAGAACGCGAAGTAGGCGTGGTCGGCCAGGGCGCGAATAGCGCAAGCCCGGCACTTTTGGTATACTGCCCCGCATCTGAATTTGCCAATGGAGACGGAACAATGAAAGACTTGAAGGAAGCCTACAAGACAATTGAGGCCGACCATTTTGCGCCGGCGATGGAAATCTCGTTCATCGACGGGGACGCCCGCCAGACGCTGCGCTACGAGAAGGTGACGTGGAACATCGGCGGCGAGGAGAAGGGCCTGCGCTACGGCGAGAACCCCGGCCAGGAGGCAGCCCTCTACAAGCTCGTGAACGGCAACCTCGTTCTCGGCGACGTGGCGATGCTCGGAGCGAACCAGCCGCTTGCCTCCATACCTGAGCTCCTTCAGAGCGGCAAGCATCCAGGCAAGACGAACGTCACCGACGCCGACAACGCGCTCAACATCCTCCGCTACCTGATGGACAAGCCGTGCGCCGTAATCGTGAAGCACAACAACCCGTGCGGCGTCGCCACGGGCGCCACCCTCGCCGAGGCGTACTTCCGCGCGAACAAGGCCGACCGCCTGGCGGCGTTCGGAGGCTGCATCGCGCTGAACCGCGACTGCGACGTGGAGACCGCGAAGCTCATTCTCGAGAACTACGCCGAAGTGGTGGTGGCTCCCGACTTCGCGCCGGGCGTGACGGATCTCTTCGCCACGAAGAAGAACCTGCGCGTCTTCCGTATCCGCAACATGGCGCGCCTCACGGACTTCGTGGCCAAGCACGTGATCGACTTCAAGAGCCTCATCGACGGCGGCATCATCGCCCAGACCTCGTTCTGCGCGAACGCGCGCAAGCCCGATGACCTGATGCCCGCCTACTGCAACAGGAAGATTGTCGACAAGGCCACCGGCGCGGTCTCCTTCGAGGAACACAAGATCAAGCGTCTGCCCACCGCGAAGGAATACGAGGACCTCGTGTTCGGCTGGCTCGTGGAAGCCGGCGTCACGTCCAATTCGGTGCTCTACGTGAAAGATGGCGCCACCGTGGGCATCGGCACGGGCGAGCAGGACCGCGTGGGCGTGGCCGAGATCGCGCGCGACAAGGCGTACACCAAGCACGCGGACTGGATCAGCTGGGAGAAGTATCGGCTGCCGTACAACGACCTTCGGCTCAAGTTCGGCGAGGACGACGGCGCGAAGAAGCAGGCCGAGATCATGGAGCAGACGCGCGCGGAGAAGGGCGGCCTGCCGGGCTGCGCGATGGTGAGCGACGCATTCTTCCCGTTCCGTGACGGCGCGGAGGTGGGAATCCGCGAAGGCATCACGTCCATCGTCCAGCCGGGCGGCGCGATCCGCGACTGGGACGTGATCGACTGCTGCAACGACGCGGGCGTGGCGATGGTCTTCACGGGGCAGCGTTCCTTCCGTCACTGATTTGCGCATGAAGCGTCTGATCGTCATTGCCGCCGGGCTCGGCTACGAGGACCTGGAACGGCTGGGCATGAGGAAGATGGCGGGGTTGGAATTCCGTTCGGCGATGTCCGTATTCCCCGCCGTCACGTGCGTGGCGCAGGCCACATTTCGTACGGCGGCGGAGCCGTGCGACCACGGCATGGTCTCGAACGGATTCTTCTCGCGCAAGCTGCTGAAGCCGTCGTTCTGGGAGCAGTCCGCCGCGCTCGTGGCGGGGCCGCGCATCTGGGATGCGACGCGTGCGGGCGGCGCGAAGGTGGGGATGTACTTCTGGCAGCAGTCGCTGGGCGAGTCCGTGGACACGGTCCTCTCCCCCGCGCCGATTCACAAGCATGGCGGCGGCATGATCATGCGCAACTATACGCGGCCGGCGGGGATGGGCGACATGCTGAATCAGGTGTGCGGCACGTTTCCGCTCCACCGCTATTGGGGGCCGCTCGCCTCGCCCAAGGTCGGGCGCGCGGTGCTGGCGAACTTCTTCGCGATGGCGGACGCGCACGAGCCGGACGTCGCCTTCCTTTATCTGCCGACGCTCGACTACCATGCGCAGCGATACGGGCCGGCGAGCCGCGCGGCGACGCGCGCTCTGCGCGAGTTCCGCGGGCAGATGGAGAAACTGACGGACTTCGCCGCCAAGAAAGGCGCGACGCTGACCGTTTGCGGCGACTACGCGATCGCGGCCGTGGACATCCCGCCGGCGCATCCCAACGCGACCCTGCGCCGCGAGGGCTTCTTCAACGTGCGGCCCGTGGCCGGGCGCGCGTATCCAGACTTCTACTCCTCTCGCGCCTTTGCGATGTGCGACCACGAGATCGCGCATGTCTACGTGCGCGACCCGGAGGATGTCGCGAAGGTGGCGGATGCGCTAGCAGCTACGGGCGAGTACGAGGCGGTGGAATGTCGCGCCGGGCAACATTGGGCACATCCTTCGGCGGGCGAACTGCTCCTGACGGCGAAGAAGGGAAGCTGGTGCGCCTATCCGTGGTGGACGGATGCCCGCGAAGCGCCGGACTGGGCTACGCACATCGACATCCACAACAAGCCCGGCTACGATCCCTGCGAGCTTTTCTTCGACGGGCTGTTCTCGCTGAAGACCTGCCAGGACGCCGCCCGCATCAAGGGGACGCACGGCAGACAGTCGACGATCGCCTGGGCCTCCACGGATCTGCGTGTGGGCGGCGATTCGATGAAAGCCATCGCCGCGCGCGTCCTCGCGTGACGGGGTCAGACCGACGCAATGTGCGTCGCGAGGTCGGATGAGAACTCGATGGAATCGAGGAACGCCTTGAAGGGGGCGTTCTTGGCCGTGGGCGAGAAGTCGATCCCGCGAAGAGGCATATCTTCTTCCTTGAGCGCGTGGCGCACGTGGTTGAGCGCGAAATGCTCGAGCGTACGGCCCATCGCGCGGCAGCTCATCACAAAGTCCGTGATGCGCGAGGAGGCGCAATCGTAGACGACGTAGCAGACGAGGCCCATGTCGCCGAAGTTGTCCGCAAGGCGGAACGTCCACATGCGATGGCCCGGATCGGCGACGAGGTCGGCCATCTCGTCGGCCGTGCGGCGGATCGTGGTGGCGTTGAACTGGTTCGTCTTGCCGGCCATCTGGGCGAGGCGGGGGACGTCGGACGATGTCGCGCGCGACGCCACGCAAGACATGCCGAGGCTGTCGAGGTAGGCGTCGAGGGATGGGAGCGCGGCGGCGGACGCGCGGCGCGCGGCCTCCGCGCGGTACATCTCCGTGCGGGCTCGGTCCTCGTCTGTCAGGCCGACCGAGGAGAAGAACGCGCGTTCGAGTCGGCGCAGGAAGGCGGCGGGGTGGGTCAGGTCCGAGGGGAACGGCGGGACGGTCACTTCGGGGACATGGGCCTTCATCTGGGCTCGTTCGTGCGAGTTGTCGTCCACGAACACGGCCGAATCCGGCGCGAGGTTGAGCGTTTCGCAGATCTTCAGCAGGTTGCCGGCCTTGGGCGACCAGTCGACGCTTTTGGCGGCAAAGTCGTCGAGGGAGAGGGGCATGTCCGCGCGGGCGAAGGCTCGGGCGAGAGGGGCGTCTGGCGTGTCGAGCGGATCGTTTTTCGAGAGCAGGACGAGCAGCACGCCCTTTGCCTTGAGGGCGAGGAGCCCACGCTGGAAGTCGACGAAAGGTTCAACGGTCTCTGGGCCGTCCTCAGAGACGATGCCGCGCCAGAGCGTATTGTCTGCGTCGACGGCGAGTATCTTTTTCGGGGCGGCGACTGTCTCGGCCTGAAAGAGGAATTCCTCTTCGATCGCGCGCAGGCCCGCAAGGGAAAAGGGCATGGCGGCGAGTTGGCGCATGCGCTCGTCCCAGAAGCCAGGCGTTTCGCGGGCGAGCTGCGCAAGGCTCGTGCCGTCGGTCGCGTCCTGGGTGTCCTGGAGGTCGTTGGTGTCCTGGACGACGCGCATGACATCCCGGTCGGTGAGGACGAGGAGCGTGGCGTCGGGCGCAAAGCGGCGAAGGCCGCTCGCGGGATCGAGCGTCTCCTGCCGCCAGGTGTCGAAGCCTGGCGGCACGTAGACCTTGTGGCCCATGCGCCTGAAATCCTGCGCAAGGAAATCGAGCGTGACGTTGCCGAGCAGGGCGATCTTCATGCTTCGACGAGGCTCCTGCGCAAGGTGGAGGAAACATCGACGAACGCGGCGGCGGCGGAGAGGCCCGCGCCAAAGCCGGCGAGGAGCGCGCGGCCCGCACCATCGGTGGCGGCGAGGGTGAGCGGCACGGAGCAGGACCCCGGGTTCGCGAATCGCTCGCCGCTCGTGCGGAGCTGAGGATTGAGGCCGAGGGACTTGGCGAGCTGGCGCACCATGTACATGTTGGCCTGATGCGGGATGAAGAGATCCGGCGGCGAGGAAGCCGTCGCGCAGAATTCCTTCAGAAATTGCGAAACGGGGCCGGCGACGAATCGGAAGACGCCGAAACCGTCCATGCGGATCTTGCCGTCCGCACCACAGCGCAGTATGTCCGCGCCTGCGCCGTCTGTGAAAAAGGCGAAGGAGGCGGGATTGCCGCCGGGCGCGAGGAGCGTGGCGGTGGCGGCGTCGGACATGACGGCGAGCGTGTTGACGTCCGTGACGTCCACGTGGGCGGATTGCACGTCGCCGTCCACGAGAAGAACGCGCCGGCCGGTGGCGGCGGCGAGCTGGGCAGCGGCGAAGAGTCCGTAGGGATAGCCGCTGCAGGCGAGCGAGAGATCGAACGCCGCCGCGTCTGCGGGCAGGCCGAGGGCGTGGTGCAGGCGGATGGCGAGGGCGGGAAAGCGGTCGGGCGCGGAGAACGTGATGGCGACGAGGCCGCCGAGCGTGGCAGGGTCGATGCCCTCGAGCGCGCGGCGCGCGGCGGGGAGGACGAGGTCGAAGACGGAGGTGCCGGGCGCGGCGACGCGTCGGAACGGAAAGCCCGTGGACTTGACGAGGGCGTCCGCCTTGGCGGCGCCGACAAGTTCGGCGAGGATCGCATGGTTGTCGACGACGGTGGCGGGTACGCACCCGCAGACGGCTTCGATGGAAAGTGGAATTTTCGTCATGGCGTTTCCTCGGCGGTCATTGGACGGTCTTGAGCGTGTACGTGTAGCCGTGCACGAGGTTGCGGAAGGTACGCGTGCCGTCGGGATTCGCCGCGAGGTCGGCCACGGGCGTTTCGCTCGCGAAGATGCGGCGTACGGAACCGTCGTCATCCACGCGGAGAGTCGGGCCGAGCGCGCGGCGGAGTGTGGACGCATCGAGATTGACGAAAGCGAGGTCGACGAGCGCATACTCGGGCTCGAACAGGCGCGGGATCTGCGCGGCGCGCTCGTAGCGGATGCCGTGGGGACGCGTGAGTGTAATGGTGGCGAGGCGCATCTGGGGCGCGAGGAAGACGGCGGTGAACGTCTGCCCGTCGCCTTTCATCACGACCTCGGCGGCGAACGCGTTCTCCTTCCAGTTGCCATTGACGGCCTGCACGACGGTACCCGTGCGCGCGAGCAGAGCCTCGACGAGCGGGGCGGGATCGATCTGGACGCCGTTCGCCACGCGCACGGGCTGGGGCGCGTCGCGCACGACGACGCTTTGGCAGCCGCAGAGAAACGCCGCCAGAAAGCCGAAGATGACAAAAAGCCTCATGGCCATAGTGTATCAAAAATCCGTTTCGTCAGTGCGACGGCCGCTGTGTGCGTACCGCAGGCGGCGGGAGGGCGGGAGACGGAAATCTCGTTGAGGGCGCGTAACGTCCAGACGATCGTACGGTCGGCAACATCGTGCCAGGGCTGTCCTTTCGCAAGGACAGGCGGGTCGCAGGCGATGCGGATCGGCAAGAGGGGCACGTTCGCGTGAAGGGCGATTTGGGCGGCGCCGCGTCGGAGCTTTCGGGCGGGGGCGTCGGCGGGTGTGCGCGTCCCCTCCGGGAAGACGATGACATTGACGCCCTGCGCAAGCAGACGCTGCGCCTCGTCGAGCGCGCGGGCGGGATCGTCGTTGACGAGAAAAACGCGCCGGACGATCTGGGAGTAGAAGAAGTTGCGCTTCGCGGCGGCTTTGGCGATGGAGGTGGAATCGGGGAGCGTGGCGATGAGGATGACAATGTCGATGAGCGTGAGGTGGTTAGCGACGATCACGCGCCCGCGCGTCCGGGCGAAGCGCGCGCGGTCTGCTGCAGAGATTGAAACGCGGAAGAGGCCCGTGACGCGGGCGGCGCCGACGAAAAGGCGATAGCTCGCGCGCACGAGCGCGCGCATCCGGCGTTGAGAGAAGAAGGCGAGCAGGGGAAAGCAGACACAGCCGATGACGAGTCCGCCGAGACCAAACGCCAAAAAGAACGCGGCGGCGAGGCCGCTGCGCATCAGCCGGACGAAAGGCCTGTTTCTCTGGACATTCATGCGGCGGACATTATAGCATGTCTGCCGGGCGGTCGAAATCTGCTATAATTCAACCATGGCAAATCTTGAAAACCTGAAGGTGCGCGCGGGCGTGCTGCGGACGATCCGCGCGTTCTTCGATGCGCGCGGCTTCGTGGAGGTGGAGACGCCGACGCGGATTCCCGCACCAGCACCGGAACCGCACATCGACTGCCCCGCGAGCGGCGACTGGTTCCTGCGCGCCTCGCCCGAGCTGCAGATGAAGAAGCTGCTCGCCGCCGGGCTGCCGCGCATCTACCAGATCGGCCCCTGTTTTCGGGAGGGCGAGCGCGGACGGCGGCATTCCCCCGAGTTCACGATGCTCGAATGGTACCGTGCCGAGGCCGACTACACGGACATCGCGCGCGACATGGAGGAACTGGTGCGCGCGATCCTGTGGGCGCGCGGGAGCGCGCCGCTTCCGTTCGCGCGCCTCACGGTGCGCGAAGCGTATATTCGCTGGGCCGGCTGGGATCCCGTCGAAGACTGGAATCAGGACCGTTTCGACTTCGACATGGCCACGAAGATCGAGCCGAACCTGCCGAAAGGGCCGCTCTTCCTCACGGACTATCCCGCCCCCGCCGCCTCGCTCGCGCGGCTGAGGGCGGACGACCCGCGCGTGGCGGAGCGCTGGGAGCTGTACGTGGATGGCATGGAGATCGCGAACGCCTTTACAGAGCTGACAGACTCAGTCGAGCAGCGGAAGCGCTTCGAGGCGGCGCGCGCGGAACGGCGCGTACTCGGCGAGGCCGACTATCCCCTCGACGAGGATTTTCTGTCCGCGCTCGCGCGGATGCCGCCCGCCGGCGGCGTGGCGCTCGGGGTGGATCGCCTCGTGATGCTCGCGTGCGGCGCCGCGTCAATCGATGAGGTGCGGGTCGAGAGTTGAGGGGGCCGCGAGGTTTTTGCTACAATGGCCGCGATGCAGAAGAAGAGGATATTCCTTTCGCCGCCGTGGGTCGGCGCGCGCGAACGCGCGCTCGTCGCGCAGGCGTTCGATTCCGGCTACGTGGCGCCGTGCGGGCCGATGGTCGATGCGTTCGACCGGCGGTTGGCTGAACTTTCAGGTCAGCACGCCGCCGCCGTCGCGAGCGGCACGGCCGCGCTCGATCTCCTGATGGCCGAGCTGGGCGTGGGACCACGCGCAACCGTCATCTCCTCCACGCTCACGTTCGCCGCCACCGTCGGGCCGGCCGTCAAGCGCGGCGCGAAGCCCGTGTTCGTGGACAGCGATTCCGCCACGGGCACGATCTCGATTCCTTTGTTGGAGAAGGCGCTCGCGGAAACGCGCCGCCCCGCCGTCGTCATCGCTGCCGATCTCTACGGCCAGTGCTGCGACTACGACGCGCTTGAGGAACTGTGTGCGCGGCGGCATGTGCCGCTCGTGCTGGATGCGGCGGAGTCCGTGGGCGCGACGTACAAGAGCCGTCCGGCGGGCCTTGCGGGCATCGCGGCCGTCTACTCGTTCAACGGCAACAAGATCGTCACAACATCCGGAGGCGGCGCGGTGCTGTCGCGCGATCCCGAGCTTGTGGCGCGCGCGCGATGGCGGGCGCAGCAGGCGCGCGAGCCCGTGACATGGTACGAACACCGCGAGATCGGCTACAACTACCGCATGAGCAACCTGCTGGCGGCCGTCGGATGCGCGCAACTCGACCGCCTGCCGGAGATCCTGCGGCGCAAGCGGCGCATCTTCGCGTTCTACGCCAGACTCTTCGGGCAAAGCCATGTTCCGGCGCTGCCGTTTCCGTGCGCGGACCATACGCGGTCGACGAACTGGCTGAGCGTGTTCCTGTTTCCGTCGGAGACGCTCCGCGACAGGACGGCGGCGCGGCTCGCGGCGGCGAACGTCGAGTGTCGCCCCGTGTGGAAACCGCTCCACCTCCAGCCGGTCTTCGCTGGCTGCCGCGTCTACGGCGGAAAAGTGGCGGAGGACTTTTTCCGGCGCGGGCTGTGCCTGCCATCGGGCGCCGGGCTTACGCGTGCGGACCTTGCGCGCATCGCGGAGGCGATCGTCGGATGAAGCGGCTTCTCGACATCCTGCTTGTGGTGCTGGCGTTTCCGCTGTGGCTGTCGCTTCTGGGCGCTGTGGCGTTCGCGGTGCTGGCCGTGGATGGCCGTCCCGTCTTCTTCCGGCAGGAACGCGCGGGGAAGGGCGGTGTGCCGTTCAGGATGCTGAAGTTCCGGACGATGCGCGACGGCGCGGGGACGGACGAGGCGCGCTTGACGCGGCTGGGACGCTTTCTCCGGGCGAGTTCGCTCGACGAGCTGCCGGAGTTGCTGCACGTGCTCGCGGGCACGATGTCGCTCGTCGGGCCGCGTCCGCTCCCGACGCGCTATCTGCCGCGCTACTCGCCCGAACAGGCGCGCCGCCACGAGGTTCGGCCGGGCATCACGGGCTGGGCGCAGGTGCACGGGCGAAACCTGCTCTCGTGGGAGGACAAGTTCGCCTACGACGTGTGGTACGTGGACCACCGGTCACTTTTTCTCGACGTCAAGATTCTTTTCTTGACAGTGGCGACCGTCCTCGGCGCACACGGTATCGCGTCCGAGAAGTCGGCAACCATGGAAGAATTCACAGGAGGCAACGGACATGGAACATGACATCATGGTGGTGGGCGCGGGCGGATTCGGCCGCGAGGCGGTGTGGACGCTCGAGCGCATCAACGCGGCGGCGCCCACGTGGCGTGTGATCGGGTTCGCGGACGACGACCCTGCGAAGGCCCACGGTTCGCTGGAGGGGTATCCGCTCCTGGGACCGGTGGCACAGGCGTCGCGCGACTATCCCGGCGCGCACGTGCTGATCGCGGTGGGCGACAACGCCACCCGCGAGAAGATCTATCGCTCTCTACGCGGACACGACTTTCCCGTGATCATCGACCCGTCCGCCGAGGTGGCGCCGACGGTGGACATCCGCCACGGCACGTTCATCGGGCCGAAGGCGGTCGTCTCCGTGGGCGCGGAACTGGGAAAATTCGTGATCGTGAACGCGCGGGCGGGCGTGGGGCACGACGCGAAGCTCGGCGACTTCTCGCAGGTGTGCCCGGGCGCGACGCTCTCCGGGCATACGACGCTGGGCGAACACGCGTTCGTGGCGACGAACGCCAGCACGGTGCCGGGCATCACGATCGGCGCACACGCGAAAGTGGCCGCCGGCACGCCGGTGTATCGCGACCTTCCCGCCGACGCCGTTCTCTCCCCGTTTGGCGTGCTGAAGGGATAGCGGGCGCCGCCGTCCGATAGGAGTATGCCATGAAACAAATGTTGATCGCAGTCGCCTTCATGCTGTTGTCGGCGTTGCCGTGCGTGGCGTGCAAGACGCCCCTGCCGGGGGCGGACGGAAAGCATCCCGCCGTGCCGTATGCGCCGTTCCCAGACGCCTTGAGCGCTTTCGTGTGGCGCAACTGGCCGGTGGTCGACGCCGAGCGCATAGCCGAGACGATCGGCGCGTCGAAAGCCGACGTGGAGGCCGTCGCGCGGGAGATGGGGCTTCCGGTGCCGCAACCGCCCGTCTCTCCGCTTTGGCGTCGAAAGGGTTACATCACGGTCGTGCGCCGCAACTGGCATCTTCTGCCGTACTGCCAGCTGAAGAACGTGCTGGACATGTCGGGCAAGGAGCTGGCGTTCTCGCTCACGGAGGACGACTTCCTCTTCGTGAAGCTCGGCAACACCAAGCCGCTCTGCTCGCCGCTCGCCTACTCGGCCGGGATGGCGGATGCCGGACGGGAACGTCGCCGAGCGCTTGCGCGAATCCTGGCGGAAGAGGGCGTCGTGCCGATGGCACCGGAGGAACCGCGTTTCAGCTTCGTGAAGGAGCTTTCCGGCGCACCGGCGGCAGATGCGCAGGCGCGCGTCCCCACCGGCTCTTCGCCGTTCGACCTGCGGCTTATCTTCTCGTATTTCGCGGACTACGGCGATCCGCTGGGGGACGACGAGGTGGGGTCGTATCCCGAGGGCCTGCTCGAGCGGCTGGCGGCCAACGGCGTGAACGCGGTGTGGCTGCACACGGTCCTCTCCACGCTCGCGCGCGACCCGAAGTATCCCGAGTTCGGCGAGGGAAGCGAGCGGCGCATCGCAAACCTGCGGAAACTCGTGGCGCGGGCGAAAAGGTACGGCATCAAGGTGTTCCTCTACATGAACGAGCCGCGCGCGCAGGGTGACTCGTTCTTCGAGAAACCCGGCCGCATGGAGGCGCGAGGGGCGAAGCGCACGCACGACGGGCTCGGCTACGCGCGCTGCACGTCGTGTCCCGAGACGCGGCGGTGGCTGCGGGACGCGCTCAAGAGCGTGTTCGCGCAGGTGCCGGGGCTGGGCGGCGTGTTTACGATCACGATGAGCGAGAACCTGACGAATTGCGCGTCGCGCTGGGGCAAAAACACGTGTCCGCGCTGCAAGGACCGTACGGTCGCGGACATCGTGGCGGAGGTGAACCGCACGATCTGCGAGGGCGTCAGGGCGGGCAACCCCGAAGCGGAGGTGGTGTGCTGGGACTGGGGGTGGCCGAAGGAAGACCGCACGAACATCGTCGCGCGTCTGCCGGCGGGATGTCGCGTGATGACCGTGAGCGAGCACGGCGTGCCGACGGACCGGGGGGGCGTGAAGTCGACCATCAACGAGTATTCCCTCTCCGCGCCCGGGCCGAGCGCGGCGGCGAAAGCGCTGTGGGCGGCGGCGAAGGGGCGCGGGATGAAGACGGCCGCGAAGGTTCAGGCCGCCCTCACGTGGGAAATGAGCGCGGTGCCGTACGTGCCTGTGATGGACCTCGTGGCGGAGCATGTGCGCAATCTGGCGGAGTCGGGCGTGGACGGCGTGATGCTTTCGTGGTCGCTCGGCAGCGCGCCTACGCCGAATCTGGAAATCTTTGCGGACTACCGCCGGGGCGAGGGGACAGACCCCGTGCTGGATCGTCTGGCGGAGCGGCTTTACGGGAAGGGCGGCGTGTCGGCCGCGCGCGCGGCGTGGCGCGCCTACTCGGCGGGATTCCGCGAGTTTCCGTTCCACATCTCTTCGGTTTACAGGGGAAATCAGACCGTCGGGCCGGCGAATCCGCTCTATCTGAAGCCGACGGGCTGGGACGCGTCGATGGTGGGCTATCCCTACGACGACCTGAAGGGGTGGCGCTCGATCTATCCCGAGGACGCGTGGATCGGGCAGATGGCGAAGGTGCGCGACGGCTTCATTGCCGGAAACGAGCAGTTCGCGCGGCTCGTCGAGTCGCTCGCCGGCTCGACGCGCGCGGCGGCGGCGCGCGAGCTGGGACTTTTCCGCGCGATCGAGAACCATTTCAGGTCTGTCGTGGACCAGGCCCGCTTCGTGCAGGCGCGTGCGCGCGGCGACAAGGCGGAGATGCTCGCGTGCGCGCGGCGCGAGCTCGCCACCGCCAAGGCCCACCTCGCGCTCCTGCGCGCGGACAGCCGCATCGGCTACGAGTGCTCGAACCACTATTACTATCTGCCGCAGGACCTCGTCGAAAAGGTTCTCAACTGCCGCGACGTCATCGACCGGTTGGCGAAATAGCGAATGAATTGCAATGGCGTGGGATTTGCGTTATAATAGCCGCAAAAACCTCACGGAAGAAGGTAATACCATGAAGAAACTGACGATGTTGGCCATCGCCGCCGTTGCGGCGTACATGTTTACGGGTTGCGCGAAGCAGGACGATTCGCTCAAGATGATCACGGAAGCGACGTTCCCGCCGTACGAGTTCCTGCGCGGACAGGAGATCGCGGGTATCGACGTGGAGATCTGCAAGGCCGTCGCGGCTAAGCTCGGAAAGAAGTTCCAGGCCGAGACGGTAGACTTCGACTCGGTGATTCCTGCCGTCATTTCCGGCAAGGCGGACCTGGCGGCAGCGGGCATCACGATCACGGAGGACCGCAAGAAGAACGTGGACTTTTCCGATCCCTACGTGAAGACGGGCATCGTCGTCATCTATAAGAAGTCCAATCCCTTCAAGGACAAGGACCAGCTCAAGGGCAAGAAAATCGGTGTGCAGGCCGGCACAACGAGCGAGACGTTCGTCACTGACCAGCTCAAGCAGGAGCCTGAGCGCTCCAAGTCCCCGGCAGAGGCGGTCGCCGCGCTCAAGGCCGGGCGCGTGGAGTTCGTGATCGCCGACATCGATCCCGCGAAGAACTGCGTAAAGGGCGAAGCCGACCTGGCGCTTTCGGACTTCATCACGTCCGAGGAGTACGCCGTGGCGATCAGGAAGGGGCAGCCCGAGCTGCTGAAGGCCATCAACGAGACCATCGCCGAGGTCAAGAAGGACGGGCGTCTTGCGAAGTGGATCGCCGATTTCACCGCCGAAGCCGACAAGCTGAAGGACAAGTGAGCGCCTGATGAAGAAGATCGCCTTTTCGCTGTGCATGATTCTGGCGGCCGCCCTGGCCTTCGGGGCGGAGACGCTGACGATGGCCACGGAGGCGACGTTTCCTCCGTACGAGTTCCTGCGCGGGCAGGAGATCGCGGGCATCGACGTGGAGATCTGCCGCGCGGTGGCCCAGCGGCTCGGACGGCAGTTCCGAGCCGAGAACATGGACTTCGACTCGGTGATTCCTGCCGTCATCTCCGGCAAGGCGGATCTGGCGGCGGCGGGCATCACGATCACGGAGGACCGCAAGAAGAACGTGGACTTCTCCGTGCCGTACGTCACGACGGGCATCGTCGTCATCTACAGGAAGTCCGACCCGTTCAAGGACGCCTCGCAGCTCAAGGGCAAGAAGATCGGCGTGCAGAGCGGTACCACGAGCGACGCATACGTTCTGGAACAGCTCAAGCAGGAACCCGAGCGCTACAAGACGTCCGCCGAGGCCTGTGCGGCGCTGATGTCAGGACGGTGCGCGTTCGTGATCGCCGACATCGATCCCGCGAAAAACTGCGTGAAAGGCGAGGATTCCCTCGCGCTATCCGACTTCTTGTCGTCGGAGTCGTACGCGGTGGCCGTTGCGAAGGGGCGCGCGGACCTGCTGGCCGCGGTGAACGAAACGATCGCCGCAGTCAAGGCCGACGGGCGACTCGAGAAGTGGGTTGCCGACTATACGGCGGAGAGCGACAAGCTGAAGGCGACGGCGACTGACGCGTCTGCGGCGGAGGTCAAGCCGTCATGGCTGTCCTCGGCCTGGCAGTCGTTCCGCGACGACTTCTACCTTTGTTTCCAGAAGCCGTCCGGCGACGGTACGCCGCGCGGGATGTATCTGGTGCGCGGCCTCCTTGTGACGATTCAGGTGGCGCTTGCGGCCATCGTTCTCGGCCTGCTCATCGGCTTCTTGGTGGCGGTCGTCCGCGCGAGCCACGACAAGTACGGCTACTTCCCGTTCCTGAACTTCGTCTCGAAGGTGTACCTCACGATCGTGCGCGGAACCCCGATGGTCGTGCAGCTGCTCATCACCTACTATATTATCTTGCGGACGGTCGACTCGAAGGTGCTGATCGCGATCCTCGCGTTCGGGATCAACTCGGGCGCCTACCAGGCGGAGATCATCCGCGCCGGCATCACGTCCATCGATCCCGGGCAGATGGAGGCCGCGCGCGCGCTGGGGCTCGGGTACTGGCGCGCGATGCTGAAGATCATCCTGCCGCAGGCGGTGCGCAACGTGCTGCCGGCCTTGGGCAACGAGTTCATCGTGCTGATGAAGGACACGTCAATCGTCGGCTATATTGCGCTCATCGACCTGGCGAAGGGCGGCGACATCATCCGCTCGCAGACATATTCCGTGTATCTGCCGTACCTGACGGTGGCCGCGATCTACCTGGTGCTGGTGATGACGTTCACGTGGCTCCTGGGCAAACTGGAGCGCCATCTGCGCAACACCGGCGCGGACGTCGTTCATAATGACAGTTGAATGAAAATGACGAATGACGAGTGAGGCTGCGTATGGCTGAAGTTTTGCTGAAGATCGAAAACCTGAAAAAGTCGTTCGGGAAGCTGAACGTGCTGAACGGCATCTCCACCGAGATCGCCAAGGGTGAGGTGGTGGTGATGATCGGGCCGTCCGGCGGCGGCAAGTCCACGTTCCTCAGGTGCATGAACCTGCTGGAGCAGCCGACGGAAGGACGCATCCTCTTCGACGGCATCGACATCGTGAAGGCGGACGAGAAGACGAAGAACCGCGTCCGTTCCGAGATGGGCATGGTGTTCCAGCACTTCAACCTGTTCCCCCACCTGACGATCCTCGACAACATCACGCTCGCGCCGCGCCTCGTAAAAGGCGTGCCTCGCCCCGAGGCCGAGAAGAAGGCGATGGAGCTGCTGGCGCGCGTGGGGCTCCCGGAGAAGGCGAAGGCGTATCCGCAGCAGCTCTCCGGCGGGCAGAAGCAGCGCGTGGCGATCGTGCGCTCGCTCGCGATGGAGCCGAAGGTGATGCTGTTCGACGAGCCGACCTCGGCGCTCGACCCGGAGATGGTGGGCGAGGTGCTGGACGTGATGAAGGATCTCGCGAAGAACGGGATGACGATGGTCGTCGTCACCCACGAGATGCGTTTTGCGCGCGACGTGGCGAGCCGCGTCCTCTTCCTGGAGGGAGGGCGCGTGGCGGCGGAAGGAACCCCGGACGCCATCTTTGGAACGGCGCACAAGGGACGACTTGGCGAGTTCCTCGGCAAGGTCCGGGG
>CAMNLN010000028.1 GCA_946543025.1 uncultured Verrucomicrobiota bacterium | reverse complement strand
GACTCGGACCAGTGACCCCTACCGTGTGAAGGTAGTGCTCTAACCAACTGAGCTACGCGCCCGACTGTTCGGGTGAAACGCAATTAGTATACCAAATGTGTTTCGGAGCGGCAAGGGCAAATTTTATGCTATACTAGGCAACATGAAAAAACTTGCGTTCGTCATCGCCTTTCCGTGCCTTGTCCTCGCCGCGCCCACGCCGCGCCAGGCTGACTTCAGTCTCCGCGCCGAACGGGCGTTCAACGGCACCGTCAGGAAGGCCCAGACGCACGACCGCACGCTCGGCGCCGCCGAACTCTTCCATGCCGCCTTTCTCTTCTGCGAGACCGGCAAGCACCTCGACCAGCTCGACCTGCTCTTCGACGTCGCCGCCGAAATGCAGGACCGCAATCCCGACAGCCGTACCTTCGGCAACTTCCGCTGGTCCTGGCGCGACGGGTTCGTGATGGACCTCAACGCCGTCGACTTCTGCATGCAAACCGGCGCGCTCATCGCGCGCGACCACCTCGGCAAGATGACGCCCGCCCGACGCGAGAAGTTTCTCACGATCCTCGACCGCGCGATCGCCGGCTGCCTCGCCCATCGCGTACGCGACTCCTACACCAACATCGCCATCATGAACGCCGTCAACCTCGTTCTTCTCGGCGAGGCGCGCGACCGGCGCGACGTGTTCGACGAAGGCGTGAAGCGCCTCGACGCCTTCACGCTCAACACCGCCCTCTTCGGCGTGTGCGAGTATTCCAGCCCCACGTACACCGCCGTGGACGTCGTGAACCTCCACCGCCTCCACGCCTACGTGCGCGACGCGACGGTGCGCGCGCGCGCCGAACGCCTCCTGAAGCTCTTCTGGACCGATGTCTGCGCCTCCTCGTTCGCCCCCGCCGGCCGGCTCGGCGGCACCCACAGCCGCGACTACGACTATCTCTACGGCATGGGCGGCGTCGCCAGCCTCCTCCGTGCGGTCGGCGTGGCCGCGCCTCTCGCCGACAAGCCGGAGCTGCCGCAGCTTGAGCTCGTCCTCTCCGCCTGGCGGCCGGACGCCTCCATCACCTCTCTCGCCATGCGCGCACCCCGCACGATCGTCGCGTTCTGGGGCGAAGAGGACGACAAGTACCGCACCGCCTGGATCGGCCGCAACGTCGCCCTCGGCATCTCCGGCGCGAACTACTGGAACATGGACATCCCCCTTGCCGTCGACTTCGCCTCGCCCTCGCGCATGGCGCGCGGCTACTTCATCGCCGACGGACGCCGCGACCCCTACGGCATGAAAAAGATTCCAGAGGGCAACGGCCCCCACCAGAAGACGCTTCACCTGCGTCCTTTCTGGTGCGGCGTCCAACGCGGACGCGACGCGCTCGGCCTCGTGGTCTACCGTCCCGGCGACGTGCCGGCGGATACGCCCACGCTCGAATCGCACTTCGTCTTCCCGTCTGACGTCGACGAAATTTACATCGGCGAGGAGCGCGTCTCGCCCGAAGGCGGCAAGCCGTTCGCGCGCCCTCTGCCCGCCGACGCGTGCCTCTTCGCCCGAAAGGGCGCGGGCGCGTTTGCCGCGCGCGTCGCATGGTCGCGCGACTTTGCCAACCGCCCCGCGCCGTCCGCGCTCGTCTGGGACGACGTCGCCGGCGTGGACGCCTGCCGTCTCACCGTGGCCCACCACGATTTCTGGGGGCATCCGATGAACCCGACCAACCCGCCCGCCGCCGCGTTCTGGATACGCGTGACCGACGACGCGGCCGACCCCGCGAAGTTTGCCGCCTTCCGCACCGCGTTCGCCGCCGCCCGCCCGTCAGCGCAGGCCGATGCCGTGCGCATCGCCGTCGCGGCCGCCGGCGAGGACGGACCGCTCGCCCTACGCGCCTCCGCGCCGTTCGCCGCCGCCGAACACGTCGAGCCCGCCCCGGCGCGTGCCGTGTTCGCGCTGGACGGACGCGACATCGGCGCGGAGATCATCGGCGAGGCGCCGGGCATGACCGAATACCGCGCCGAGCGGGAACGGATGATGAAGGCGATCGCCGAGAACCGCGTGCCGGTCTCGCTCCGCCGTCCAGCTCGCTGGGAGGCCGAGAACGGCGCCGTCATGCAGAACTTTAAGGTCGATGACGACCCGGGCGCGTTCGGCGGCAAGTTCGTGTGGACGCCGGGCGCCCCCGGCATGCGGAGTTCTGGCCACGGGTCCGCCTCCTGGCAGCTTGACGTGCAGCAAGCCGGCTCGTACAGGCTGTGGGGACGCATCTGGGCACCCACGCCGGACGACGACTCGTTCTTCGTCTCCGCCCACGCCGGCGACTTCACCCCCGCCAAGCGATCGCGCGGCCCGGTCGTCCTGGAGAGGACGGAATGGCATACCGGCGTCACGGGCGCACAGTGGCAGTGGCGGCTCTTCCCCGTGGAGATCATTCTCCCGTCCGGACCTGTGGTCCTCACGCTTCATGCGCGAGAGGACGGCACGAAGATCGATCGGCTCTTCCTTACCGCCGATTCTTCCCAGGAGCCGACGGACTAGGCGCGAGTCGGCCGCCCTGCGACAGCGGGGACGGAATCCGCCGTCCGTTCCAGAAGGTCGGCCACCTTTGCGGCGGCGTTTGGAACGGACATCTCCCGCATGGCGGCGGCCTTGCGCGCCAGCTCGTCGGGATGATCGATCTTGTGGAGGACATAGTTCGCGAGGGCGCGCGGCGTGAGCGAATCCTGTATGCCCTCGTCGGCCGCGCCGGCCTGAACGAACGCCTGCGCGTTGAAATGCTGGTGGTCGCGCACCGCGCTCGGCAGCGGAATGAAAAACGCCGGCTTCCCCACACGCGCCAGCTCGAAGCAGGTGGATGCGCCTGCGCGCGCCACGACCATATCGGCCGTCGCGAACGCCCGGCCCATCTCCCGCTCGAACGCCTGCACGCGCGCCGGCAAGTGCGCGGACTCGTAACGCTGGCGCACCATCTCTTCGTCGGCCGCTCCTGTCTGATGTATGACGAACAGCTTCTTCCCCGCCCCGCGCTTCGCCAGCCCGGCCTGCACGAGGACGAGCGCCTGGGCAGCCAGCTCGTTCACGCGATGCGCCCCCTGGCTCCCGCCCGTCACGAACACGCAGAACGCGTCAGGCGGCACCTCGTCGAAGCGCGGTTGGCCCGCGATTTCCTCGCGTACCGGCAGCCCCGTCAGCTCCACCTTGCGCCCTTTCAGATAGTCAGCCGTAAGCGCGAACGACACGGCAACCGTCTTCGCGTGACGGGCCAGCCAGTCGACCGCCCGTCCGGGCACCGTGTTCGCCTCGTGCAGCACCACCGGCACGTGCCGCATCGCCGCCGTCACCACCGGCGCGAAGCTCGCGTACGACCCCATCGCCAGCAAGGCGTCCGGAGCGTACTTCTTCATCTCGCGGCGGCAGCGCAGAAGAGAGAAGAAGTTGGCGAAGACGTTCTTCGCCGTCAGCGGACGCGCTCCCGTCGAGAACACAGGCCCGTCCCACGACTTCATGACGGATCCTTCGATGGCGCGTCCGGAGGCCCACACCGCAACCTCATGTCCGCGCGACCGCAACTCCTGCGCCACAGCGAGGCCAGGGAAGGAATGCCCGCCCGTTCCGCCGCATGCCACTATGAATTTTCTTGCCATGCGCAAGATTATATCACAACCTTACCACGTGCGGCGGACGGGAATGCCTGCCGCCGCCAGTTCGTCCTTGATCTGCGCAATCGTCCAGTCGCCCGTATGGACCATTCCAGCCACGATCGCGGCGTCCGCGTGCGCCACGCCGAACGCGTCGGCGAGGTGAGCCGGCTCCCCCGCGCCGCCCGAGGCGACCACCGGCACCGGCACCGCGTCCGCGATCAGCCGCGTCACCGTCAGCTCGAACCCTGCCCGCGTTCCGTCGGCGTCCACGCTGTTGACCACGATCTCGCCGGCCCCCAGGTCCGCTGCGCGCCTTGCCCACTCCACGGCGTCCATTCCCGTGAACTCGCGGAAGCCGCGCGTCGTCACCTCGTAGCCGCTCGGACACGCCGGGTTCTCGCTCCGCACGGGATCCATCCCCAGCACGACGCATTGCGCCCCGAACTCCCGCGCCCCCTCACGGATGATTTCGGGATTGCGCACGGCGAGCGAGTTCACGCTCACCTTCTCCGCCCCCGCCAGGATGACGCGCTCCATGTCCGCCGTCGTCGAAACGCCGCCGCCCACCGCGAACGGGATGCGGATCGTCCGCGCCACCGCCGCCACCATCCCGATGTCGATCGGACGGCGCTCCGCCGACGCCGTGATGTCGTAGAACACCAGCTCGTCCGCTCCTCCGTCGGAGTACGCCACCGCCATCTCCACGGGATCGCCGAGGTCGATGTTGTTCTTGAACTTGACGCCCTTCGTCACGCGGCCGGCGCGGACGTCGAGGCACGGGATGATTCGCTTGGTCAGCACGACAAAAATCCTTTCAGCACCGCCAACCCCAACCTGCCGGATTTCTCCGGATGGAACTGCGTGGCGAACAATCGCCCGCGACGGACCGCCGCCGTGAACTCGACGCCCGCATACTCGGTGACGCCCGCCGTGCACGGCCCCTTCTCCGCGTAGTAGGAATGGACGAAATAGAACTCGCTGCCGTCCGGAACGCCTTCCACGGAAAGTCCCTTCACCTGGTTCCAGCCGATCTCCGGAACCTTGCAGCCGGGCACGGTCGGGAAGCGGCGCACCCGCCCCGGCAGGACGCCCAGCAAGTCCACGCCGCCATCCTCCTCGCTGTGCTCGAACAGGATTTGCATTCCCAGGCAGATGCCGAGGAACGGCTTTGCGACGGCAGCCTCGCGGACGGCCTCCACCAGCCCCAGCGCGCGCAGGTTTGCCATCGCGGACGCCGCCGCGCCCACCCCCGGGAACACGACGCGCGCAGCGGCGCGCACGGCCTCCGGGTCTGACGTCACGAGGGTCTCGGCGCCGAGCGCGTCGAACGCCAGCCTGACGCTCGTCAGGTTTCCCGCCTTATAGTCGACGATAACTGTCTGCTCTTTCACGGGCGCGCATTATACCAGCCTCGCGCCGGACTGACAACGCAAAATCGTCGCGGGAAAGCGACGGGACACAGGCAACGTGGTATAATGGATGCCGCATGACGCCCAAGGAATTCACGAACGAACTGCTTATCGGTTGGGGCGGAGGCGACGTCTTCAACCAGGCGCTCATGCTCGCCAAGCGCGGACAGGTGCTGCGGGCCGACTGGGACGACGCCACCGCCTCCGCCGCAGGCGAGGTGGCCCTGCCCAGCGGCTGGAACATGAAGACGGGCTTCACCCTGCTGGAAAACGGCCGCATCAAGTCGAAATGCCCCTGCCGCACGAACCAGGAGTTCGGCATGGTCTGCCCGCACGTGGTGGCGATCGCCCTTCTCCTGATGTGCCGCATGAGCGACCCGGAGGCCGAGGAGAAGTACCAGGCCGAGCAGCGCGCGGCGCGGCGCATCGCGTCCATCGACCCGAACGCCTACATCCAGCGCGCGCCGGACGGTACGCCGATGCGGCTCTCGTTCACGTGGGGCCGCGACTTCTTCAAGGAGTTCTACGACGGATGCGTCCATGCGCGCCTCGCGCTCGTCGACGGCGACCGGAAACGTCACCGTCCCGAAGACCTCTGCGGCGGCGAGCCGGTTGCCCTCTCCGCCGGCGCGGAGAACCTGCTGGGCGTGCTGGAGGACATCTGCGAAGGCCCGGCGCGGAGCGACGTCGACCTCTCGCCCGCCGACTTCCTCAACGTCCTCGCCGTCATGTCGCGGGAAAAGCCCGTGCCATGCGTCATGCGCGCCGAGTACTACGAGGAGAGCGGCAAGTTCGAGCTGTTCCCCTTCGCCGAGCTTCCCTTCGAGCATGTCGCCTCCGCCGATCGCTTCCTCGTCCACGGCTCCGTCGGGTTCGTCTGGAGCGAACCGCTGGACGCCAAGGACGGCCCGGCGCGTTTCTTCCCGCTCGCCAACGTCCTCAAGGAACCGTTCCAGATCCTTTACCGCAAGGACGAGGTCATCGGCCGTGAGATGATGTACGATTTCCTGCATACCAACCTTCCGATCCTGCGCAAGCAGATCGAGGTGCAGATCTCGCCGTCCGAAGACCTCTTCCGTTTCGTTCCCGGCCAGCCCGTCTTCCACCTGCGCGTCTCCGGCTCGCGCGCGTCTCTCGGCGCCGACCTCGTCGCGCGCTACGGCACGCAAGAGGTGCGGTGCGGCGTCGGCGGCAAGCGCGTCTGCCAGCCCGACCCCGAAGACCTGCTGCGCTACTACGTACGGAACATGGACGCCGAGCGGGCGGCCTTCGCCGAACTGAAAGCCGTCGGCTTCGAGGCGGATCCGGACTCCGACCGCTGGTTCATCACCGAGCCGCGCGACGTGCTCAACTTCTTTGGCGGCGGCGAGCCGCACCTTCGCCGCCTCGGCTGGAAGGTCCATTACTCCGACCGTCTCGCGCCGCTCGTCGAGTCCATGCCGTCCGTCGTGCCCGTGGTCAAGGTGGCCGACGCGCCGGATGGCGCGTTCGACGTGGGCTACGCCTTCGAGATGAACGGACGCCCCGTGCCCGAGACGGACATCCAGACCGCGATCAACCGCGGCGACTCCTACATCCTCGACGGCGCGCGCACAATCTTGCTGGACACCTCCGCCATCGCCGCGATGCGCGAGGTGTTCGCCGACTGTCCCCTCCAGCGCGGCGCGCCGGCGGGCCGTTTCCGCGTCGGCAACCTTTACGCGCCGTACGTCAAGGGCGCCATGGACGCCCTCGGCGACGTGGTGGAGCTGGAGGACGAGAAGGCCCCCTCCTGGCGCGAGACCGCCGCCCTCCGCAACCGCGATGAGGACGCCCGGTACGAGCCAGTGGACCTGGGGCCGCTGGAGCAGACGCTCCGCCCTTACCAGAAGGAGGGCGTCTACTGGATGCGTTTCCTCGAAAAAAGCGGTCTCTCGGGACTGCTCGCCGACGAGATGGGCCTCGGCAAGACGCTCCAGACGCTCACGTGGATATCCTTGGAGAGAACCGATCCCGCCGCGCGCGGCAAGCCTGCGCTCGTCGTCTGCCCCACCTCGCTCGTCGCGAACTGGAACGCCGAGGCGGAGAAGTTCACGCCGTGGCTGAAACGGCTCGTCGTCTCCGGCCCCGACCGCGCGGAACTCTTCGACAGAATCCCGGAGGCCGATCTCGTCATCACCTCTTACGCCCTCCTGCAGCGCGACCTGGAGGACGCCTACGCGAACCGCACGTTCAGCGTGGTGGTGCTCGACGAGGCGCAGCACATCAAGAACCGTTCCACCCGCAACGCGAAAAGCGCCAAGCGGCTCGACAGCGTCCAGAAACTCGTTCTCACCGGCACCCCCGTGGAGAACTCCGTCGCCGACGTCTGGAGCATCTTCGACTTCCTGTTGCCTGACTACCTGGGCCGCTACGACGCCTTCAACGCCGCCGTCCAGCAGCCCATCGAGACCGGCGGCCCCGAAGGCGTCGCCGCGCAGGAACGCCTGCACCACAAGCTTAAGCCCTTCATCCTCCGCCGCCTGAAGAAGCTCGTCGCGAAAGACCTGCCGGACAAGATCGTGAAGGTGGCGTACTGCCCGCTCACCGAGGAGCAGCAGCGCTGGTACAACAAGCTCTTGCAAGACGCGCGCACGCGCATCGGCGACATGGTGAAGACTCGCGGATTCGCGAAGTCGAAGATCGAGATCCTCGCCGTCCTCATGCGCCTGCGGCAGGTCGCTTCCCACGTGGAGCTCCTCAAGGAATATCGCGAACAGAATGTCTCACGCAGAGGCACAGAGACACCGAGCGGTGTCGACAATCTCCGTGACTCCGGGTCTCTTTGTGAAAAAAACACGCCCGCGCTTTCCGGCAAACTCGACGTGTTCTTCGAACTGCTCGACGAGGCCATCGACGGCGGACACCGCGTGCTCGTCTTCAGCCAGTTCGTCTCGATGCTCACGATCCTGCGGCGCGAGCTGGAGGCGCGCGGCATCGCCTACTGCTATCTGGACGGCTCCACGAAAGACCGCCTCGGCGAGTGCCGCCGGTTCAACACCGACGAGTCGATCCCACTTTTCCTCATCTCCCTCCACGCGGGCGGCACGGGGCTTAACCTCACGGGGGCGGACATGGTGGTGCACTTCGACCCGTGGTGGAACCCGGCCGTGGAGGACCAGGCCACCGACCGCGCGCACCGCATTGGGCAAAAGCGGACCGTCTACGTGGTGAAGATGATCGCCGAGGGAACGGTGGAGGAACGCGTCCTCGCCCTCCAGCAGAAGAAGCAGCTCGTCATCGACGCGACCGTCGGCACCACCGACGCACAGGCCATCCAGAAGCTCACCTACGACGACGTCAAAGCTATCGTCGGGCTTTGAGGCCCCGCGCCGCAGAGGGCGATCAGCGGACGACGATCCTCATGCCGCCCTTGCGCACCTTGAGCCAGATGCCGGTGGAATCCTTCACGACCGTGGCCACGAATCCGGGGCCGGCGGCCGCGTTGGACACAGGCGCGCCGTTGAGCGTGACGGTCCAGCCTGCGAGCAGTCCGCCGCCCGAGGTGAACCGCGCGAGCGCGTAATCGCCCGGCACGGCCGCCGCATCCGTCGGAAACGTGACGGCAAGCGTACCTGCCGCCGGCGCCGCTGTCAACGTACCCGAGCCGATGCAGCCGCCCGCGTTGTAGAGCGCGTTCGTGCCGCGCGTGAGGTCCATCGCCACGGGATACGCCCGCTCCGTCGCGTCCGTAAGCTGCACAGACCCCGCGAACCCGCCCAGGCGCGCGGGCAGCATCGCGAGGTCGGTCGCCTTCGCGACGGCCGCCGCCGAACACGTGTTCGTGACATCGAAGGTCGTCATGTTCACCGCGCCGGACTGGTATGTCCAGTCGAAGACGGGCGAGCCCGTCACCTTCCCCGCCGTCACGTACACGTTCGTGGAGAGGAAGAGCCCCGCGGCAATCTCGTCGAACACGAAGAATCCCGGTCCCACGGCGTTCGCGCTGCCGAACCAGCCCCGGTTGCAGTCCTGGTCCTGACGCCGCGCCACGACGTGCAGGGGATTCGTAAGCTTGCCCACGTGCACCGTGTTCGACCCCCACGCGGCGATCACGCCGCCGCACCGCCAGCGCCGCCCCTTGGCGTCCACGATCGACCGCGCGCCGCCGGAGACCGACGCGATGTAGAGCTCATGGTCGGCCGTCGCGCCGCTGCTGTTCTTGCCGAAGAAGATGCCGACGGCGCTGTACGACGCGTTCGTCTGGTAGGTCTCGCCGCAGTTCGAGAACGCCACGCCGCTCAGGCGGCTCGTCACCGCCAGCGCGTCGATCCAGAGGAGCTGCGCGTTCTCAAACCCCTTCACGCTGCCGTTCAGCGCAAACGACGAGGTGAACCGCGCCTGCTTGGAGAAGTTCTCCAGCTTCAGCGTGCCCGTTCCGCCGAACGCGCCGTCGTACTGCTGGTTGGCGTACTGGGTGCCGTCGCCGTACACACGCCAGGTCCCCGCCACGTTCAGGTCGCCCGTGAAGGCACTCGATCCCGCCGTCACGAGCCAGTTCGTGCCGCCTTCCTCCACCCAGCCCGTGCCCGGCTGGTAGCGCGCCTCCACGCCGGCCGGCAGGGTGAACGTAGAGCCGTCCGCATACGGCTGGGGCGCGTGCACGAGAATGTACGTGGCGCGCGAGAGGTCGATCTCGTCGAACACGCCCGCCGGAATCTGCTCGAGGAACACGTATCCGACGAGACGCAGCTTCGCGCCGGCCTCGAACGCGTAGTCCTGCCACTGCGGACGGTCGGCCTTGACCCAGTGGAGCGTCGTGTTCGGACTCGCCGGGTAGCCCTTCGTGTAGCCGTAGCCGCCGCCCTCCGCGGCCGTGAGGCCGAACTCGTACCAGCCGTCCGGTTCGGGGATCGCCAGCTTCGTGGGGACGCTCGCCGCGAACGATCCCGCCACGCGCAGCACGCCGCCGCCCGCAAGCCAGTCCACTTGCGTGCCGAACGTCCCCGTGCCCGTGTAGATGCCGCGCGGCACGCGCGCGCCGCCCACGTAGAGGACTTTCACGTCCACCGTGGCGTCCGGCGCGATGTCGAGCGTGGCGTCGTTCTCAAGCGAGAGCCCCTTCAGCGCTACGGCATCAGCGGCCTGTATGGCCACGGTCGCGTTCTTGAGCTGCGCATAGTGGGTCGCCGCGTTCGGTGCCGTCGTCGTGGCCCGTTCGGGCACCGTCCAGGGAACGGCGGACCAGCTCACGGCACCGCCCGTGCCCGCGTAGGTGAAGGAGAAGAAGCGCAGGCCGTCCAGTGCGGCGTTCTGCTCGAGCTCGTCCGCCGTCAGCACACGGTCGTAGAGCCGGAACGCGTAGCAGTGGTTGTGGTAAAAGCCGCTCGTGCCGTTTTCGTTCAGCGTCCAGGTGGTTCCGAGTTTCGTCATGTTCAGCGCGCCGGTATCCACAACCCCAACCGCGTACGTGCCGTCGCGGTACATCCGGTAGTTCTTGCCGTCCGACGTGGTGCCCATCGTGCCTATCCAGAAGCTGCTCATCGTCGGGCGCGGATCTCGCCCGTTGATGAAGAGGCGATAGCCCGACGACGGCGCGGATCCTTTCTTGACGCCCGTGCTGTGGACGCGGTATTGCCCTTCGCCGAAGAACGTCGGCCAGTAGCTCTTGCCCGCCTCGGCGGAGGCCGCCGCCGCGTTCGTGATCACGTTAACCGCGAACTCGGCGGTGACGGACCAGTTGTAGACGCGGGCGAGATCCGTCATCGACTGCTTCGTGGTCGTCGCGTCGAGATACCGGTCGCCCCACGCGGTAGCGCCGGCGAGCGTAACCTTCCCGTTGCCCACGAGGTCCTTCCACACGGTTGCCGAGGCGCTGTATTGCCCCACGCCCGTGTTCTCCAACGCGTCGAACTGCGCCACGAGGCCGTCCTGCACGTAGTTGGCAGACGACAGGCCGCCGCTCGTGTCCGACGCGCGGACCCAACGCAGGTTGGCGGTCGCGCCGTCCGACACGGCGCGCGCGACGAGCGTCGCGTCCGACGGATGGCGCAGCTGGCGCACGCCCGCGCCGAAGTTCCCCGTGGCCGTGCCGAAGATGTCGCCCTCGGCCAAAGCGGCCGGGTTGTTGACTACGAGGGCGCGGTCGAGCGGACCCGCCAGCTCGAACGCGCCGGCGGCGGCCACGTCCACCCGATCGAAGCTCACGTATCCCGCCACGGCAGCGGTGCCCGCCGCGCGGAGCGTGGTGGAGGCACCCGTGAACACGACGTTGGAGAAGCACACGCGCGCACCCGCCGCCACGGCAAGCGACGTGCCGGCCGGGCAGGCGATCGGGGTGGCAGATGGCGCCGCCGCCGTGGAAGCGATCGTACAGGAGGTGAAGAACGCGTTTGTCCCGGCGAGGGTCGTCGCGTTCGTGACGGCGATCGTCTCGCCCGGCGCGACGGCCCAGAGCGCCTCGTCGAGGTCGTAGTACCAGTTCGCGCCGATCGTCACGGTGGCGGGGGCGTCCGTTGGAGCGAGCATGAAGATGCCGTTCGCGTCCTTGCGCGGGTAGCCGTCGCTCGGCAGGTTCAGGTAGCCGCCGTTCGCGGTGGTGTCGCGGGGGTAGACGCTGTCGGGGCCGGACGCCGCCCAGAACGCGGCGCTGCCGCCGCCGTCGAACTCGCCGACCTCCCAGCACCCCTCGTCGATCATCATCTGCGCGGCATCCACGTCGGTCACGCCGTACGACCAGTCGGCCTGTCGTCCGTCGTTCACGAACATCGCGACGATCTCATGTTGCGCGCCGTCCACCTCGTTCGTGCCGTAGCCGATCATCACGCGCGGGTACTGCGTGCGGCTCTGGTAGTTGCCGATCGTCCCTTCCACCTTGCCCACGGTGTCGTATGCCGTGTTGACAGGATTGATCTGCCCCTCCTTCACGGGGTAGTTGCACCAGTTCGTGCGCACGGCGTTGCGGATCTTGCGTCCGTCGGCCGTGACGAGGTCGTAGCCGTGGGCGACAAAGCCGGACGTCTTGCCGTCCGTGCGCACGGGCTTGCCGTGCGCGTACCGGCGATCGCCCGTCTCCATGAAGAAGTAGTGCGTGGCGGGGTTCGCGTTGTTGAAGCCGGGGTAGACCATGCGGCTGTTCATGATCGTCATGCCGGTGGAGTAGGCCATGTTCGACGCTGTGTAGAAGTAGTCGGCGTTCGTGCCGCAGATCGGCCGCTCCCCTTCCGCGACGAGATTCTCGCCCATCGTCCCCACGCTCGCCCTGCCTCCCTGCCCGTTGCCGAAGTACGTCCGCAGGCGGTAGCCCTTCGTCATGTCGAACTTCATGATCCAGGCGCGCCCGGTCTTGTCGGCCGTAGCCGGTTTCACGTACGTGACGAGAGTACACCCCTCGTTCCCGTTGAAGTTGGCGGTCTCCGTGCGCACGTAGTCGCTCACCGCGCCGATCAGGCTTCCCGCCGCACATACCGCCGCAAGGCACACGAAACGCCGTCCCCGCCGTATCGTCAGGCCCGACAGGCCCCAAGTCGTCTTACGTATCATATCGACCCAATCCTCGCTCTTTTGATGCCATGTTTCGGCATGTTATCATCTGTTTGTCCCGCCTGTCAATCAGAAACACCCTTGTGTCGGAAAATCCGCGACAATCGTAGTACCCAGCTCGCGGTTTGACACGAAGGCCTGAAATTTGGTATGTTAGCGATGCACATGATTTGAGCTAGTTGAGGTCCGTGCGTCGCGGCAGCGGCGCGCGCCGAAAAGAAGGAGCGCGAGATGAGGAGTGGAAATTCGCGGGCGACGATGACAATCGTCCGCTCATTTGTGGTTGCAGTCGCGGCAAGCGCGGCCCTCCCGGCGACGGCCGGGACCGTGACGATCGACGCGCCGGCGGGCACGTCGACGAACGTGACGCAGGTGTTCAGCGGCGCGACGACCGTCGCCGTCAACACAGGCGCGACGGGCGGCACGGTGCGGCTGAGCCCGCACAGCACGCACACGGGCGGCACCACGCTCGGCTCCGGCACGCTCGACGTGCAGCAGGAGTCTCAGCTCGGCGGCTCGCTCACGTTCCACGGCGGCACCTTCCGCTACTCCGGCCCGGCGGGCGCGACGTGGACGACGGCCATCACGAACGCCGCCACCACGACGGCCCAGAACTGGCGCATCGACAGCGACCTCACGATGGCGGGCGACATGTGGTCCACCGACGGCCTCTTCGTGAAGACCGGCCCCGCCACGCTCACGCTCGCCGCGCCGTTCTACCTCGGCGCGGAAACGGGCAACAGCGGCTCGCGCGCCACGCTCGTCAACCTGAGCGACGACCGCGCGCCCACCACGGGTCTCTCCGGCGCGACGATCGCGGAAGGAACGGTCGTCATCGATACGCCCTACGACACGTCCGTCACCAACAAGTTCAGCAACAACAGCGGCGCCTCGCTCGTCGCCATCCGCACGACGAACGCCGTCAACGAGGCGACGCTCATCGTCTCCAACGGCATCACCCGCACGCATGCCAACCTGGTGGTCGGCGCCGGATACGCGACGGGGAGCGCCGGATCGTCCTACGTGAAGGGAACGATGCGGGTCGCAGGCGGAGAGTTCCGACTGGGGGCCGGGGCCAACTACATCTACCTATGCGCCAACGACGCTCCCGAGTCCACGCGCGTGGAGGGTGTGCTGGACGTCTCCAGCAGCCAAAGGGTCTACTGCAAGCACGTCTATCCGTGCTTCGATAAGAATACCTTGACCACGATCTACATCCATGACGGCGGCGACCTCTACGGCATCGACGGGAACATCATCGCCGGCGACGATTCCTCGGACGCCTCGTCAACGAACAACTTCATCCTCACGGGACAGGGCTCTCACGTCATCTGCCAGAATTTCCAGAACGACAACAAGAACGGCGGCATGACCACGAACCTGCGCCTGGCCGACGGTGCCGTCCTCGAGATGCGCAACTTCGTCAACTCCGCCAAAGGGAAGTTCAACGTCGTGTTCGACGGCGGCATCTGGCGGCACCGCAGCCACAACAGCTCGACGCCCCATTTCCCCGCGTCGATGACAAGCCTGAAGATCGGCCCCGGCGGACTTATCACCTACTTCAACGGCGGTAACGACCTTTATCCCGTCCTCTTGGACAAGGCACTTGAGCCGCTCGACGATTCAGGCACGGACGGCGGCATCTCGCTGAGCCAGGGCGGCGGCACGACGCCGCTGGTCATCCGCGCCGCGAACACGTACTGCGGCCCCACCTACATCTCGAACACGTCCGTGTACCTCGGCGGCGCGGGACGCCTGCCGTCCGGCACCGCGCTCACGGTGACGGGCAACAACGGCGGGCTGATCGTCACGAACGGCGTCCAGACCGTCGGCTCGCTTGTCTTCGGCACGGTCGGCACGTCGTACGCGCCGATCCTCGGCTTCGACAAGGGGAGCCGCCTGGACGTGACGGGCGACGTGACGACGGGCAACCTTGCGGCCCCCAAGCTCCACCTCTTTGAGACGCGGGGCGTGACGAACCGTCCGATCAACGGGCTGTCCTCGCCGGGCGTCTACACCTTCGTGACGGCGCCGGCGTCTTCGATTGGGGCGTTGCAGCTCATGACGCAGGCGTTCACCTACCCCTACCAGCCGGAGGGCGTGATGTACACCTGCTACGCTATGGTGGAGGACGGGCGCGCGAAGCTGAAGGTGGCCGTCACGGCCGCGCGCGGCACGGCCGCCGTGGACGGCACGACGCTCGTTTTGCCGTCCACGACGGAGAACCCGCTGACGGCCACGTCCGAACAGCTCGCCGCCGCCACGACGATCCTCGCGAACCCGCAGCAGTGCAACACCGGATCAGGCACGGTGGAACTGGGCGCGCTCGGCGGCTTCGCGGCGGGCGGACGCCTCGTGGCGGGCAGCGGCACCACGCGCGTCTCGGACCTCTCGTTCGTGCAGGACCTCGACGACCTCGTGCTGACCACCGGCACGCTCAAATACACCGGCCCCACGGCGTCAATCCCCGGCTTCTCGATCGACGGCACGGTCTACCGGTCCGCCGTGCTGGACGTGGCGAACGTGGATGCCATGCTTTCCATCTCCGGCGTCCACGACAGGTTCGGCGCCTTCACGAAGATGGGCGAGGGGACGCTCCACTTCGGCGGCACGGGCGAATTCATGTGGCGCGCGGACCGTCGCGATTTCAGCGGCACCTACGAGTCGGGTGTGGCGTCGAACGGCGACGGCCCCAATTACGGGTTCCGCTCGTTCAACGTGAACGGGGGCGCGTTGACGATCGGCACGCGCGGCGATCCCGCGGACGCGCCGACCGTCAACGTCCCCTACGAGCTGGTCGTCGGCTCGCGCTCGCACCAGGCGGGCCAGGGCGTGCAGACCGCCGGCACGATGACGCTCGACAACGGTTTCCTCGTCGCGTCCAACACGCTCCTGGTCGGCTACTACTGCGGCAACCCGACCGACCAGCCGGACACGCACCTCTACCCGACGTTCACGATGAACGGCGGCGAGGCGGTTCTGGGGACGCTCCGCCTCGGCCACGGTGCGTCCCGGCAGACGTGCAGTCCCTCCTACATCCAGCACGGCGGCACGAACACCGTCACGGGCGCGATCTACATCGGCTACCAGGCCGTGCACACGCAGGGCGTCTACCGCGCCACCTTCCTCGTGGACGGCGGCACCATTTCCTGCGGCAACCACATCTACACCGGCAACGCCGCCAACACGATGGGCGCGGACGTGATCATCACGAACGGCGGCACGGTGGTGGTGAACAACGCGAAGAACGTAACGATCAACCACGCGAACGCGCGCGAGACGAACACGCTCGTGCTCGCTTCCGGCGGTACGCTCCGCTGCTGCAACCTCTACACCGGTTCGGCGGCCTTCGCGTATCCGGCGGTGGCGCATTTCGACGGCGGCGTCTACCAGCCGTACACGCCGGCGAACACGACCGTCTATCTGCGCTATTTCCAGCACGCCTATCTCGGCAAGGACGGCCTGATCGTGGATCTCTCGCATGAGCACGAATACGACGGCACGGAGAACCGCTGGCTCTCGATCCATCAGGCGTTCGAGCCGGATCCCGCCCTGCCGGAGGGCGTATCGGACGGCGGCGTCACCTTCACCGGCAGGGGCACGGTGGCGACATACAACGCGTTCTGCGACGGAACCTTCACGGGCGGCATCCACGTGCGGGACGGCGCGCGCTACATGATCGCGGGGCCGACGGCCGCAGCGCCGTTTGCGGCGGATTTCGCCCCCAGCACGATCGTCAGCACCTACGTTGCCACGAACACGGTCGGCAGCCTCGTCCTCGGCGAAACCGGCGCCACGGAGCCCGTCACGCTCGAGGTGCGCGTGGACCAGCCGGGAAGCGTGGGCGTGGTCGTGTCGAACGCGCTCTCGGTCCTCTCGCCCGTCGTCGTGACGACGCGCGGCGGAGAGTTCGACCTCGACTGTATTCCGCGCGTGGGCACGTACACGGCGCTCGTGTACAGTGCCTCGAACGCGGACGTGGACCTCTCGCTTTTCCGGGCACCTCCCGGGACGCGCTTCACGATGACGGCGCGGCAGGAGACGATCGCGGGCGGCGACCTCGACGGCATGAAGGCCGTGGTGGTGACGTTCGCGAAGGCGGCCAACGCGTCGGCGGGCGGCCCCGTCTGGACGAGCGTCTCGGCGGGCGGCGCGTGGGCCGAGTCCGCCAACTGGAACGGCGCGGCGCCGCCGTCGGGCGAAACGGCGAAAGCCGTGTTCAACCCGGCGACGAAGGCGGGCGTGCCCGTGACGCTCGCGGGCGACGTGACGGTGGGTTCTTTGGACTTTGCGGGTTCGTCGGCGAAGAACGGCTACACGCTCTCCGGCGGCTCGATCACGCTGGGCGGCGGAGGACATGCCGCGAAGATCGTCAACACCTCCGGCACGAACACGGTGGCCTCGCCCCTCGTGGTCGCGGGCGGCACGTCCTTGGAGACGATGAACGGAAACGAGCTGCGCATCGAGGGCGGCGTGTCGGGAGACCGAGACCTAACGGTCAACACGCATGTCGTCACGAACGCCGGGCAGGTGAACCTGAAAGTCGCTCCCAGCTTCACGGGCACGATCACGACGGGCAGCGGACGCGTGGTGATGGACGACCTCTCGTTCATCCAGTCGCCCGACCAGCTCACGCTCGGCCCCAGCACCTTCCTCTACACGGGGCCAGACGCGGAGATTCCGGGATTCCGGCTGAAGGGGCGGGCAGGGCAGGCATGCGTCGTCCAGCACGACGCGGACCTGACTGTCAACGCGCTCGTCAACGGCGGCACGAGCGCGTTCCTGAAGCTCGGCACGGGCACGCTGCACCTGAACGGAACCGGCACGCTTGCGGTCAACACGCATCAGGACAACAACGGAAGCGGCAAGTCACCGGTGTTTCCCAACGGCGATGGGCCGACAAAGGCCGTGCGCGGCTTCGCAGTCTCGTCCGGCACGTTCGAAATGGGCGTGGTGGGCGACCCGGAGAACGCGCCGACGCTGACGCTCTCAAACCATCAGATTGGCGTGGGCAATCCGACATCCCTGAAGAACGGCTCCGCCACGTTCATCCTGAACAACGGCAGGATCGTGTCGTCGTCGCAGATCTACATCTGCTACTATTCGACTGCGGGGAACTTGCTGACGTTCCGCCAGAACGGAGGAGAGATCGCCTGTACCGGGAGCCTCGGCTGCGCCTACATGGGCAACAGCAACATGGACGTGGACACGCTCTACGAAATGAACGGCGGCACGGCCTTCTTTACCGGCAATTTCCTCATGGGATCGGGAAAGATCCTCAATCCTGGCACCCGGACCTGTCGGTTCGTGATGAACGGCGGAACGCTTGGATTCGCCGGCGGCGCATCGTTTGTCTCGCGGGCGACCGAACGCTCGAACGACGCGTTTGTCGAGCTCAACGGCGGCCTGTTCGCCGTGACGGGCGCGGTGGACTTCGTCAGTTTCACCAACGACTACGCGGAGGCGCGCGTGAACACGGGCGCGACGTGGGAGTTCGGCGCGCTCACGCAGACCGTCGCGGAGGCGACGGGCATCCTCTACGGCAACGGCGGCACCCTGCGTCCGCTCGGCCTCACGGCGGCGGGGCAGACGGTGAGCGCGCTCACGC
>CAMNLN010000027.1 GCA_946543025.1 uncultured Verrucomicrobiota bacterium | reverse complement strand
TCGGCGGCATCGGGTTCGTGCGCGAGATGACGGGAAGGCTGAGCGCGAAGTTCCGAGGATCGCCGACGCTGCGGATTGTCGGCAGGTTCGGCAAAGAAAGCCTCTATGCGTCTCACGGCGGCCGTTCCGCACCAAGGCGGGTCGCATGAAGGGTCTGTCCCCATTGCACCTGCCTTGTTCGTTTTCTTTTTATGCGTATTGCTCCTTGTCTGTCAGTTGTCATTCAAAGAGGTTATATTCCAGGAAAGATTGCCGGCCGGGTAGGAAACGCCGTTGACGGTTGCGGTTTTGCCGCTCGCATTGTGAAGCACGGTAAGCAGTTTCGTGCCGTCCTTGTTGAGGAACTCTCCACGAACCACTCCGGGCGGCAGCGGCGAGGTGTCGCGCACAGTGAAAAGTCCGTCGAAGTAGAACTCGCCGTATTCATTCAGTTTTCTGCAGCAACGCCCGATAATATCGGCGTAAGCGGGATTGGCGTCCAGCGCACGGCGGCAGACATACAGTTCAGCATCATAGCGGATGCCGTAGACAAGCGCATTGCGCAAATTTCTGGCGAAATCCCCTTCCGCGTTGCGGACGCCACGGTTAGAAACGATGATCTCCGGGAAGGTGTAACGGAAAAGGGCAGGAAACTGTTCGGAATGCGGATTGAGATCTGTGAAACCGGGTGGTCCGCTGTGCACAAACTGCGTGTAGGAGGCGGCTATGTCGGTCACGACCTCGGTCGCAAGCGTTCTGTCGACGCTGTCACAGTATTTGGCTGCGTTATCGTAGAATTCCCTGCGGAAAGTCCATTCGAGATCGACGCGCGAGCCATGCTCGTGAGCATCGTTGAAACATGGACAGGTCGGGAAGGCGCCAAAGCAGTCGAGGAACAGGCAGTCGGGGTCTATGGCATCGTGCATGATCTTTACATTTGCGAAGAGCGTATCCCGCCAAAGCTTTGTGCCCGAGCATGGCGCAGCGAACACCCTTGCGCCATGAATAAAGCGGAAGTCGCCGAACCCTGGATAGACATGAGCCCCATACACCTCATTGCCATTGATAGAGTGGACAAGGACGTCCTTGCCGTGTTTCTTGTAAAAGGCGCTGGTAACATCCACGTAATTGCAGTTGATTTCAAGAATAACGCGTCCCCCGCGCCTGCGAACCTCGGCAACTCCAGCCTTGAGCTCGTTCCATGCGCCGGGATACGGTTCCTCGTATGTTGGGTATCCATAATCCATGCCACCCTTCCACCATGCGAAAAGGAAGAGCGTGTCAATGCCGTATTTGTGCCCGGACTCGTACATTGCAGGAAGGTCCGAGAACTTGTAGTAATATTCGCCATATTGCGACAGCAGAATGATGCGCTGCCAGCCCGTCAGGTTTTTGACCCAGTCAGCTTTCGGTATTACCTTGAAAAACGCGGTATCGGCCCATGCGCGATAGCGCTTAGCGCCTTCGCGCCAGTCACCGTCCAGCAGGCCGACAATCACTGGCGCAAATGTCACCGTCTCGCCAGGACGAGCCATCGGCAGGTGCACGATGCCCGGCATAAGGTCGTCGCCGTGGATTGTGTGACGTACGGTAAGGAAGCAGCTCCGCACCTGTTTGTCATGCCTGCCGACGTAGAGAAACTTGTCCTCCGACTGAATACCGAGCCAGCACATGGAGCACTCGGGATAGTGGAGCCGCCATACATTCTCGTATTCATTGTGGATGTAGTCGTTCGGCGTGAACGACTCAAGCTTGGCCCACAGATTCGGCGAGCGCTGGCCGAGAGAGCGCGGCATATAGAGAACATCTTTCGGCTTCTCGCCTACCAGACCGTTGGACGACACGAGAGGTGCAAGGCACTCGTTCACGCGTACTTTGGAACGGTTGTCTATAGTCGCCTTGAATTCAAGAATATCATCCTTCTTTGCAATGCGAATTGTAAACCCGATGTGATAGCTATCTCCATACGCCGACACGATGTTGTCGTATGAGACGGTAAGCTGACCGCCATCCTGCGTCACACGACCTTTCTGCGCATGGGAGAAGACCGGAATCTCGGTTCGTACGCCGTCATCAAGAATAAGACGCCAGAAATCCTTGTTTTGGGCTGAGTTCTTCGGAATGGCAAAACGCGCTTCGGACGCGTCGCCGTTGATTTCAAACGCCATGTTCGGTGTCGCGAGCGAAAAGTCTGCCGCCAGCGAGGGCGACAAAGCGCTTGACGCGATAATTACCCAGGATGTAGTCTGTAGCCGTTTAACCATTTATTTTTCCTCGCTGATGTAACTCATAAACACCTCTTTCGTGACAGTTGCGGATCAAGCCGCCCGGTCTGAAATAAGCCGCATAACCGCAAAAACACAATCAAGGCGTCCACGGCGATAAGTGTAGCAAAAATCCCGCCGCAGACGCGAACTGAAAAATGTAAATTTCCATTAAATAAATTGTATGTTTTAACATTTACAGTTGTATTATTCTCGGTTATACGGTATGCTATGGGCATGAAAACGAGCGTGGCGAAAGATTTCGATAAGGCGGACAGGCACGAGGGACGCGAAATCCACCGCCTGTGGCGTGAACTTGAACAGGGGGCCCGTTCATGATGAACAAGGTTGGGGCACAGACCGAGAAGAACAGGCTTTTCGTTGCCGTCTGCGAGGCGGTCGTGGAGCTCGAGTCGTTCGCCTACGAATCTTGCCGATTGCGCGATTTGCGGATGCGCCACTTGCCATTGAGCGGCGGAAATATTTGCTATAATGCCTGCCATCCGCACGGCAGCTTGTGTTTGCTGGATGGTTCTTCTCTGTCTGTTGTAGAGATGCGGTTGAGGAAGTGCAGAAGAAAGAGTTTTTATGACAGTCTATCAGGGTAGCAATGTTGAGCTGAAGGAGCCGATGATATTGAAGACCAATCGCGAGTTGGACTTTGGAAACGGTTTCTGCACGACGACGAACCACGACCAGGCTGTTGCATTCGCAAAGCATGTCGCGTTGAATCGTGGTACGATCACATGTCCGGAGGAAGTGTTCTGATGAGCAAGGAAGGGTCTTGGTATTCTACATGGAATGCTATTGAGCGGAGAAGAGATTGTCCGGGCGGGAGGTGTCGACGCTTTAGACGGGAGGCGTGAGAAAATTGGGCTATTGCAACTTCAATCTGAGCGAGGTCGGGCGGAAGTTCCACGACGAAGAGTGGGGCGTGCCCGTCCATGACGACCGCAGGCTGTTCGAGTTTCTCGTGCTGGCGGCGATGCAGTGCGGATTCACATGGGAGATGATCCTGCGCAAGCGCGAGGTGTTCCGCCTGGCCTTTGATGGATTCAACTTCGATCGCATCGCCGCCTACACTGACGACGACATCTCCCGCGTCCTTGCGACGCCCGGTATGATCCATTCGCTCTCAAAGGTGAAAGCCATCATCGGCAACGCCCAAGTGGTCCGCCGCCTGCGCGCGGAGCACGGCAGCTTCAGCGCGTTCCTCTGGGGCTATGTCGGCGGACGGACGATCGTCTATAACGGCCATGCGAAAGGGAATGTTCCCGCCGGGAACGGCCTTTCGGCCCGCATCGCGCGCGACCTTCGCCGACTCGGCATGAAGTATGTGGGACCGACGACGATGTACCTTTATCTTCAGACGTGCGGACTCGTGAACGACCATAGCGAGGACTGCCCGCGGTTCGCGTTCATCAACAACCGCTACCCGACCGTCTGCAAACGGCGCGACCACGAGGGCGCGATGCAGTCCACGGCCGCGAGGGTAAAGGCGGCGGAGCCGATGTGGGAGTTTCGTCCGCCGGAGGTGATCTTCCGTCGGCGGCGCGTCGTGTTCAGCCGGTTGGAGCCGTTCGGTTTTCGGGCCGAGGGTAAGTCGTTTCACTATGAGACGCCGCTACTGGACGGACAGTTCACGCTTTCCGTCGTTGTGGACGAAAGGGGAGCGGTCAAAACCCGGCTCGTCGATCGCGCGAGCGGCGGCGAGTATGTGCAGCACCTTGTGCCGGCCGCCGCCGGGGCGTTCGTCGGGCGCGTGCGGCGGGAGTTTGACGATGTCCTCGACCGTATCGACGCGGCATGTTTCGTCGCTTCGGAAATGCCCATCCGCGCGGAAATGTGATAAAATCTCTGCATTCATTTTTGATTCCATGGAGATAGACATGAAGAAAGAGATCGAGAAGTACAGCCGCGACTACATGCGGTTCCTGACGGTGGCGAAGACCGAGCGCCGCGCCTACGCGGAGGCGGTCCGCCTGCTGGAGGCGAAGGGGTTCAAGAATCTGGAGGACGTGAAGGCGCTGAAGCCGGGCGACCGCATCTATCGCGGCTACCATGGCAAGACGCTCTTCGCGGCCGTAATCGGCAGGGAACCTGTCACGTCCGGCATCCGCGTGGTGGGCGGTCACACGGACGCGCCGCGCCTCGACCTGAAGCCCAAGCCGCTCTACGAGAAGGGCGGCATCGCCTACTTCGACACGCACATGTACGGCGGCATCAAGAAGTACCAGTGGCTCGTGCTGCCGCTCGCGCTCTACGGAACCGTGGTGAAGAAGAACGGGAAAAAGATTGATGTCGCCCTCGGCGACGCGGCGGACGATCCCGTCTTCATGATCAGCGACGTGCTGCCGCACTTCGGCAAGGAGCAGCTGGAGAAGAAAGCGAAAGACCTCGTGGCGGCCGAAGACATGGACGTGGTCGCCGGGCTTGGAAGCGTGGCGGACATCCTGAAGAAGAAATACGGCGTGGAGAAGGACGACCTGCTCAGCGCCGAGCTGGAGATCGTGCCGGCGGGCGCGCCGCGCGAGGTGGGGCTCGACCGGGCGCTCATCGCCGCCTACGGGCACGACGACCGCGTGTGCGCGTACGCGGGCCTTCACGCGCTGATGGACCTCTCGAAGGGACAGGCCCTCTCCAAGACATGCGCTGTGGTGTTGTGCGACAAGGAGGAGATCGGCAGCGTGGGGGCGTCCGGCATGGAGTCTTCGTTCTTCGAGAACACGGTGGCGGAAATCATCGACCGTCAGGCGAGGTCCGCGCGCGACATCGACGTGCGCCGCGCGCTCGAGCGCTCGCAGATGCTGAGCGCGGACGTGTGCGCCGCCTCGGACCCGCATTTTCCCGACGCCGACTCTGTCGGCAACGAGGCGAAGCTCGGCGGCGGCCCCTGCGCCATCAAGTACACGGGCGCGGCCTCGAAGAGCGGCGCCTCGGACGCGCGCGCCGAGTTCGTGGCGGAGATCCGTCGGACGATGGATGATGCGAAGGTGGACTGGCAGATGGGCGAGCTTGGCCGCGCCGAGAAGGGCGGTGGCGGCACGATCTCCAAGTTCATGGCGCGGTTCGGGATGGACGTGCTCGACTTCGGCACGCCGCTCCTCAACATGCACGCGCCGTGGGAACTTGCGTCCAAGCACGACTGCTACCACACCATGAAGGCATACCGCGCGTTCTTCGCGCGTTGAAAGCGAGAGGGAAGAAGGATGAAAGCGAAACGCACGGTTCTGGGCATGATCTTGTTCGGTGCGCTGGCCGCCGCGTCGGCGGCGTTTGCGCAGCCGAAGGCGCAGGGTGCCGCGGGCGGAGTCTTCACGCGGGGCGAGTTCTTCACGGGATGCAACTACTGGGCATCGAACGCCGGCATGTACATGTGGCGGCGCTGGGAGCCCAAGGTCGTCGAGAAGGACATCGCGGAACTCGCGCGCAACGGCGTGAACATCATGCGCGTGTTTCCGCTCTGGCCCGACTTCCAGCCGCTCACGCGGATGCTGGGCGGCGGCGGCACCGACAAGGGCCTGGCCCAGAACGACGGCCCGCTGCAGAATCCCGCCGGCGTGGACGAGGAGATGATGCGACGCTTCCGTTTCATGTGCGACGTTTCGCGGAAGCACAACGTGAAGCTCGTCGTGGGCCTCATCACGGGCTGGATGAGCGGACGCCTCTTCGTGCCGCCAGCCTTCGAGGCGAAGAACGTGCTGCTGGACGCCGAGGTGATGACGTGGCAGACACGCTTCGTACGCCACTTCGTGTGCGAGATGAAGGACCACCCCGCAATCCTCGGCTGGGACCTTGGCAACGAATGCAACTGCATGGCGGGGAAGGACATCGGGCCGTACGAGAGCTGGATGTGGCTCAACACCATCGCTTCCGCGATTCGCGCCGAGGACACGACGCGTCCGGTGGTGAGCGGCATGCACGGCTGCTCGAACGTGAAGAGCGACCGGTGGAATCTCTCCTTCCAGGGCGAGCTGATGGACGAGCTCACCACGCATCCCTATCCTCTCTTCACGCCGTTCTGCGCGAAGGATCCGTTCAACACGATGCGGTCCGAGACGCATCCCGCCGCCGAATCGCTGTTCTACTGGGGCCTTTCCGGCAAGCACTGCTTCGTGGAGGAGGCGGGCGACCTCGGGCGCTGCACGGGTTCGCCGGAGCGGAGCGCCGCGAACGCCCGCTGCGCGATGTTCACCGCCTGGGCGAACGGACTGGGCGCGTACGTGTGGTGGTGCGGGTTCGACCAGCAGCACCTCGACTTCCCGCCGTACACGTGGAACGCCGTCGAGCGTGAGCTCGGCCTCTTCACGCGCGACTACGAGCCGAAGCCCGTGCTGCGCGCGATGGGGGCGTTCCGGGAGTTCCTCGCGGAACTGCCGCCCGAGATCGCGAAGCTGCCGCCGCGCCAGGTGGACGCCGTCGTGCTCGTGAGCGACCGCGAACGCGCGTGGGCGAGCGCGTTCGGCGCGTACCTGCTCGCGCGCCAGGCCGGGTTCGACGTGGCCTACGCGGACGCGGAGCGTCCCGAGGCGGCGCCGAAGGCGAAGCTTTACATCCTGCCCTCGGGCGACGGCGCGGATCCCTACAGTTACGAGGCATGGCTTGGCGCGCTCGCGAAGGCGGAGGCCGGCGCGACGCTCTTTGTCTCGAAGGGCAACAACACGCGTTATTCGGGGCTTCTCGACGCGACGGGCAACGAGGTGGACTTCTTCTGCCAGCAGTCCCGCGGCGTCAAGTTCACGCTGAAGGACTTCCCCGGCAAGATGATCGACGCCTGGTGCAACACCACAACCGTCGTGACGCCGCGTACGAGCGAGGTGTTGGGCGCGGACGCGGAAGGGCGCGCGATGGTCACCACGTGCCGGCGCGGGAAGGGAAGCGTCGTCTACTGCAATTTCGCGATCGAAAGCGACTCGCTCTGCCGCAGCGACTGCTTCTACGGCGCGAACCCCAACCCGCGCTACCTCGTCTACCGCAAGGCGGCCGAGATCGCGGGCATCGCGCGCAAGGTCGTGAAGGAGTCGCCGAACGTGGGGCTCACCGAGCACCGTCTCGCGGGCGACGGTACGGTGGTGGTGGCCATCAACTACGACCCCACGCCCGTCACGTGTCTCGTTAAGTTGAACGGTACGCTAGGCCGCGTGTGGCGTGGCGAGGTCCATACCGACAAGATCGTCCTGCCGCCAAACGAGGCGGCACTCTTCGAGGTGAAGTGAGGTGTCGCGCCGTCGCGTCTCAGGCTGAAAGGAGGTTCTCGATGGAGGACGCTCAAAACGCCCGGTTTCTGCGCCAAGCAGTCGAAGCGCGGTGGATGCTTGCCATGCGGCGGCGGTTCTGCTAGAATAGAGGCAATTCGCTTTTCACATACGAGAAAGGAAAATGACATGAAGAAATTGATGTTTTTGGGTGCCGTCGCGTTTTGCGCGGTTGGCCTGTTCGCCGAGAAGGTGGCGATCAAGTTCGAGTTGCCGCCGCCCCATTCGAGCGGCACGCCGAAGGAGATCAAGAGCGACAACCTGGAGCCGGATCCTGGCCCCGGCAAGCTCCGTGCGCCGATCATGGTCGAGCCGGAGTTCACGAAGAAGCTCACCACCGAAAACACGAAGGTGACGACGAGCGAGGAGGCGGTGACGGGCGACAACGACTATGTTGTGGACGGCGATAAGACGCCGGACGCCACTTCGATGCTCCAGCTGCCGGGCGGGCTCCAGTGGGTGCAGCTCGACCTTGGCGCCGAGCACACGATCGCGGCCGTCTGCGTCTGGCACGATCAGGGCGACGAGCGCGTCTACAAGGACGTGGTGGTGCAGATTTCGAACGACGCGAACTTCGTGGACGGCGTGAAGACGATCTTCAACAACGACCACGACAACACCGCCAAGCTCGGCAAAGGCACCGACAAGGAGTACCGCGAGCGCAACGACGGCCGTCCGATGGACGCCAAGCTCGCCAAGGGGCGCTATGTGCGTTGCTACTCCAATGGATCGACCTCCGAGCCTGTGAACAACTACATTGAAATTGAAGTGTTTGGCAAGTGACGTCGATCAGAGACATCTCTCTTGAGTTTTGCGGACGCGGCGGCAAGCGATTGCGGCCGCGTCTGTGCAAAGCAGTTTTTGACACGTGCCGGGGGGCGGGCGACGTCGGCGGCGTGTGCGAGGCGATCGAGTGCTTTCACAAGGCGTCGCTTATCCACGACGACATCCAGGACGGAGACGAGGAGCGCTACGGGCGGCCGACCGTGTGGAAGGAACACGGGGTGCCGGTGGCGATCGCGGCGGGCGACTGGCTCGTGGCGCACGGCTACCGCCTGATCGCGGAAAGCGGATTCGCCGCCATGCCGCAGATGATCCATGCCGCCGTTCTCTCCCACGTGCGGCTTTGCGAGGGGCAAGGCGATGACCTGCTGTCAGAGGAAGGAAAGGGCGAGCGCATCCGTGCGGCGGAAATGGCCGATCCGGCGAAGTACGTTTCCATCTGCGAACGAAAAACGGGAGAGGCGTTCGCGTTGGCCGCCCAGCTGGGGGCGCTTGCGGCGGGGGCGGACGACGCGCCGTTTCGCCGCTACGGCTTGGCGTACGGCGTCCTCTTCCAGATCAACGACGACCTTACGGACGGCGCGAACCCCGCGTCGCTCGCCGGACTGAAGAAGGATTATGAAGACAAGACCGCTTTTTATCGTGATGAGTGCGCCCTCGGGGTGTGGTAAGTCCACCCTGATCGACATGCTCCTGCAGGAATACCCCGACCTGCAGTATTCCATCTCCTGCACGACGCGCAAGCCGCGCGGCGACGAGGAGGACGGAATCGACTACCACTTTCTGACGGTTGAGCGGTTCCGGGAGCTGCTCGCCGAGGGCGCGTTTCTTGAACACGCAGAGGTGCACGGCAACTACTACGGCACCTTGCGCCAGCCGATCGTGGACGTGCTCAACGAGGGCAACTCGATGATCCTCGACATCGACGTGGTGGGGGCGGCGAAGGTGCGCCATCAGGTGATGCACCACCTGCCGCCGGACGATCCGCTCCGCGCGGGCTACATGGACATCTTCATCAACCCGCCGTCGATGGACGCGCTGCGCGCGCGCCTTGAGGGGCGCGGGACGGACGCGCCCGACGTCATCGAGCGGCGTCTTGCGAACGCCGAGGGCGAGATGGCCCGCGCGGGCGAGTATATGTTCCAGGTGACGAACGACGAGCTTGCGGTTGCCTACAAGAGGCTTTGCGACCTTATCGACGCGAAGAGCGGACGAATGTAAGGTTAAGGAATTAAAGGGTTAAAACGAAGGAGTAGGTCGATGAAGAACATGATAGCGGCTTTTGCAGGGGTAGCGCTGGCGCTTGGTGCGGCAGAGCCGAAGACGCTGGATCTTAGGGGATGCTTTCCGACGGGCGTCGTTCGGACGGTGGCGCTCGTGATGCCGGCGAGCATCTACAACAAGAAGAACTATGACCTTGGAAAGGCCGCGCTGGAGAAGGCGGGCTACAAGGTGAAGGCGATGCCGCGAATGAACTTCAAGACCGTCGCACCGGTTGCGGACCGCGTGGCCGACTTCGAGCAGGCATGGATGGATCCGGAGGTTGACCTCGTCCTGTGCGTGCGCGGCGGCGTCGGCGCGGAAGACTTGCTGGACAAGATTGACTGGGCGAAGCTGCGGACGCGCAAGCAGCGTGTGCTCGGCTTCAGCAACATCACGATGCTGCTCAACGCGATGCTGAAGGAGAAGGCCGGACATCCGTTCTCGGGACCGACGCTCAGCCAGCTCATCTACGCGAGGCCGGAGACGCTGTCGTGGCTTGCGAAGGCGCTTGAGGAGGAGAAGCCGATGCCCGACGTGAAGCTGACCCCGCTGCGCCCCGGCGCGTGCAAGGGCCTCGCCTGCGGCGGACATGTCGCGCTTGTCCTGAAGGGCATCCAGATGGGCTGGGCGGCGGATACAAAGGGGCGCATCGTGTTCCTGGAGACGAGCATTCGCGAGCCGTCCGTCATTCGCAAGATGCTTGACGACGTCGTGGCCAGCGGATACTTCAACGGGTGCGCGGGCGTCGTGTTCGGTGAACTGACGCCGGGCGGGCCGGACCGCAAGAAACTGACGGGGGCGGCACTTTCGGCCGCACGCGCCGAGGTGGCGCAGATACGCAAGGATTTCGCGGCGAAAATGACATGTCCCGTGTACGAGGGCTATCCCTACGGACATGTGAACAAGAGCTTCGCGATCGACTTCCTGCGCGAGAAGACGATCACGGCCGACGGAATCCTGAAGCAGTAGCCGGAAAGGAGAAGAGAGATGAGCGAGAACCGTGTGATCGCGATCGACGGCCCGAGCGGGGCCGGGAAGAGTTCTGTCTCGAAGCGCGTAGGCGCGAAGCTCGGATACCTGCACGTGGATTCGGGCGCGCTTTACCGCATCATGACGTGGCAGTGCCTCGTACGCGGCGTCGACACGTCCGATCCGGCGGCGGTGGCCGCCTGCGCGGAGCAGGTGGAGATCGAATGCCGCCCCGAAAACGGAGCGATTGCCTACTATGTGGGCGGCGAAGCGCCCGGCGACCGCATCCGCACGCCGGAAATCAACGCGCACGCCTCGCCTGTCGCGACGGTCAAGGCCGTGCGCGACCGTATCACCGCGCTCTTGCGCGGGATGACGCGGTACGGCAACCTGGTGGTGGAGGGGCGTGACATCACGACGGCGGTTTTCCCCGATTCTCCCGCGCGGTTCTACCTCACCGCCTCCGCCGAGGCGCGCGCGGCGCGCCGCCAGAAGGAGGAGGTGGAGAAGGGGATCGCGAACCAGACGGCCGAGGCCGTGAAGGCTTCGCTGCTCGCACGCGACGCGATCGACTCCACGCGCAAGTACGCGCCGCTCCGCAAGGCGGACGGCGCGCTGGAGATCGACTCCACGAACCTCACGCTCGACCAGGTTGTGGAGACCGTGCTGAACGCCCTTCCGGACGACTGGAAATGAGCTTCGTCGACAGATGGTTGGCACGGGCCGCGACGGCCGACGGGGTCGTGTTCGATTTCGGCGGCGTCATTTCCGTGTCGCCATTGAAGGACTGGCCGCTTTATCCGTACTGTGCGGCGAAGGGCGTGGACCGGGCGGCGATGGACCGTGGATGGAAGAACTACCGCCATCTGTGGGACGGCGGGTTCATCTCGTTCGAGGAGCTGTACCGGCGCATCTTCGTGGACGCGGGATGTCCGCCGCCCGACGCGGCGACGCTGGCCGACTTGTGGGAGCTTGATGCGGTAGGATGGATACGCGACCTGCGCCCGGATACGCTGGAACTGATGCGTCGCCTGAAGGCGGACGGCACGAAGATCGGCATCCTCTCCAACATGTCGCCGGACTTCCACGAACGTCTCTTCGTGCCGCGCGCGGCGGCGTATCGCGCGCTCGTGGACGTGGAGGTCATTTCCGGGCTTGTGAAGCTGTACAAGCCCGAGAAACCGATCTACGACTTGACGGCGCAAAGGATGGGCCTGCCGCCGGAGCGTCTGCTGTTTTTGGACGACATGTCCCCGAACGTCGAGGCCGCGCGGCGCTACGGGTGGCAGAGCGAGGTGTATCCGGCGCCAGAAACGTCGGCGGTTTAAATCGCTGTCGTCGGGGCGATCGCCGGTTTTTACCAGAACACGCGTACGCGCACGCCGGGGCGCATGTAGAACCGTTTCGTGTTCTTGAGGTGCGGGAAGAGCGGCTGAACGAGATGGCCTTCCGTCATGGGTACGATCACGACCGTGGGCTTGACGCCGCCGGCGGCAAGCCGCTTGAGATCGTCGAATGAGGTCCAGTAGCCGGTCTGCGGCTCGTAGGGACGGTTGTACCACGGGAAGGGCCAGGTGTCGGCGGGCGGCAGGGCGACGGCGATGAAGGGCGATTCGTGGCTCGGAGCGGCGTCCATTGCGGTCGCGACGACGGCGGCGAGCTGTTTCACCTCGGGCGAGGCCGAGGCGTAGTTGTAGGGAATCTCCTTGGAATCGGGATTGCAGACGAGAGCGACGTCGCCAATGGCGTTGGCCGCAAGGGAAAGAGCGACAAGCGGAAGCGCGACGACTGAACGCGTCCGCGTCCACGGCACAAGAAACGGCGCGAGGGCAAGCGGCACGAGCAGCTGGAGCGCGCACCAAGGAGTCTTGTAGGGGATGAACGAGTAAAGCGCGAAGAGGGCGAGCGCGTAAAAATGGACGAAGCTGCGCCTGCTAAAGGTGACGAGGAAGAGCGCAAGGATGGGCAACGCCGAAAAATGCCAATTGGCGAAGAACAGCCACCTGAAGTATTGCCACCACGGGTGCACATGGTCGGCGGCGCCTGCGGAGGCGGCGGAACCGGCGGCACGGCCGAGGTAGGAGAGCGGCGCGGCGATGAAGGCGTTGTACACGCCTTGCCAGTTGGCAGCGAAGGACGAGAAAAAGAGAACGGCGGTGAGGATGAAGCCGGCGATCGCCAAGGCGATGTCGCGGCCTTCCAGATTCATGCCCCGTGGGCGCATCGCCAGAAACGGGATGCCTGCGAACGCGGCGGCGGCAAAAGCGAGGATGCTCGTTTCCTTCGTGGCGAAGGCGAGGCCGCCGGCGATTCCGAAAAGGAGCGCGCAGGTTCCGGGTTTGCGCTGTGCGGTGTGCGGCTCGTGACATGCGGTTCGTGAATGGAAGTAGCCGACGCCAGCCCAGACCATCATCATCGTGAAGCAGGCGAGCAACATTTCCTGAATGAAGTCCGTGGCGAAGAAGACGAACAGCGGCGCCGTGCCCAGAAGAATCGCGAACAGGACGGGGACGAGCCAGCCGCCGAGCTTGCCGACGGCGGGCTTGACCAGCTTGCGGACGGTCAGAAATCCGAACGTGAGCGCGAGGAGGGCGAAGAGAAGTGGTGTGCAGCGGAGAACCGTGCCGTCCATCGAAGCGAGGGTGTCGTGCCCCGTGGCCTTTTGCAGGGCCGCCGCCGCGTAGTAGAGCGTGGGGCCGTGGTGGTCGTCGGGCCGGTATTCGTATCGGCCCGTCTCCAGCAGACGTCCCGTGGTGAAGGCCTGGTTGGCCTCGTCGGGATGGAATGTGCGGGCGAACATCTTTACTTCTTAAACAGCGGTGCGGCGATTCTCTGGAGCTGTTCGTTCGACTGAAGCCGTTGGCTGAAGACTTGCTGATCGGCCTGGTACGCCTGGTAAATGGCGTTCTGCGCGTCGTACGATTTCCCGAGCGCGTCCTTGATGATAGCCAGCTGAAGCAGGGCGTCGGCGTCTTTTGGCTGCGTGCGGAGATACTCGCCAAGGCAGGCGTCCGCTTCGGCCATCAGCCCGCCTTCCGCGAGGACTGCGGCCATCTCGCGGCGGATGCGGGGGTCGAGGTTGGCGGGGACGAGCGGCAACGCGCGTTTCATCGCGTTGCCGGCGTCGCCGCGTTGTCCGCACTGCGCGAGGATCGTGGCAGAAAGGTAGAGGACGTCGAAGGCGTTGGCTTCTGGACGGGCAAGCAACCTGCGGATTGTGCTCGCCGCCTGGACCGTCTGCCCCAGCGACATCTGGCTTTGGGCCAACTCGATGTTTTCGGATGCGGAGAGTCCGCCGTGGGTCGCCTTGTCCTGCAGCTGCGTGATCTTCTCGGTGATGGGTTGAAGCTTCTTCACGTAGTCGCGCATCTGGCCCGTGCGGGTGTTGTTGGGGTCCACGCGGTCTGTGTAGTCAAGCAGGTCGGTGATGGCATTCCACTTGCGGAGCGGCATCAGCACCTCCTGCGCGTAGCGGAAGGTGGCTTCGGGGGAAGCGGGGTAGAGGAGCACGGCCTCGCGGAAGGCCTGGTCTGCGACGGACGTCTGCCCGCTGCGGGCGTAGAGGCCGGCGATGGCGGCGCGGAGCTTGGAGAAGGACTTCTGCGCGGGGAAGTCTCGCCGGAAAGCAGGGTCGCGCAAGAGACGCCGCTGATACCAGTCCCAGAACTCCATGTCGTTGCGGACGATCTCGCCGTTGAGGGCGTGGCGTTCCGGATTGATCTTCATGATGAGGCCGTGCGGCGTGAGGTACGGATACATCCATTGGATGACATAGCTCTCCTCCACGTAGAAGGCGTGGCGCAGGCGCTCGTGGTCGAACATCATCTTGGTGAGGACGCCGTTGATCTCCATCACGCCGAGCGCGCCGGTCACCTGCACGCGGCCGTTCTCGATCTTAAGGTCGGCGTTGGCCTGGCGCTTGCCGCTCTGCACCTCGCTCACGTAGATGTTGAACGACTCGGCGGAGTCCTCCTTGGACGGAATCCAGATCTCGTCGCCGTAGAGATCGCGCTCGACGGACATGTAGGTGTCGTCGGCAAGGGCGTTCTGCGTGATGAGGTAGACGTCCGGACGGACCAGCGCGGAATAGATCATGTACGTGGGGACGAAACGCCCCGGATCGGTTCCGCCGAAGAAGATGGACGAAGGCTCCATCTCTTCGGGCCACATCGGGTTCGGGAGCGGCTCCTCGTCGGGAGAGAGCTCTTCGCGGATGGCGTTTGCGCCGCGCAGCTGGTAGTTGCCGAACTGCCAGCCGAAGGTGTGCCCGTTCTGCTCGGCGGAGCCCATGGCGAAGACAAGCTTGTCGTTCGTGTAGTTTTCATACACGGGGATGGCGGCGACGAGCGTGGCGAGGACGCATGTGACGCAAAAGAGGCGGTGACGGAGCTTCGCGCGATCCGGCCACAGGCGCGCGAAGAGGCGGTTCACCACCACGAGGCCGACGACAAGGCCATAGCCGATCCAGAGCGAGAACATGCCATGCGAAGAGATGAACTTCACCTTCTGGATGAAGCCGTCCTGGATGTCGCCCTTGACGCCCGCAAGCGCCACGAGGAAGAGGGACATCAGGCCGAAGCACGCGCCGACGGCGATGAGCCACTGCTGCGAGACGTCGTCCGCGAGGAAGCGGAGGGAGAAGCGCGGTTCGTGGCCCGTGGCCCGTGGCCCGTGGTTCGTGGACTGGCCGCGGACCATGCCGATCACGACAAGGACCTGCCGGACGAGGATGGCGACGAGGCCCGCGAAGGCAAGCAGGGCGAGGGCGAGCAGGAGGAGCTTGTCGAGGCGGAGCGGCACCTCGCCGTCGGTCAGGCCCTCGAAGAGCTCGGAGAACACGACGACGAGCGCGGCCACGACCACGTAGAGGCCGGTGGCGATCCAGGCGGCGCTGAAGGTTTTCCGCGAATCGCGAACCACGAGCTTCCAGAGCGTGAAGGGCAGGAGGGCGAGGGCGGCGGCCACGAGCGTGAACTGCATGCGGAGGTCCTGGAAGTAGAACCCGAGCTGCTTCATGAAGAGGCTGAAGCCGTCCTTCGAGAAGAAGTCTGGCATCTTGATGGCCTCGTACTGTCCGCGCATGATGGCGTGCTTGAAGCCTTCCCATGTGCGGGGATAGCCCCAGTTCATCGGCGGGTTGCGCAGGTCGCTGACGATGGGCATGTAGACGTAGAAGCTGACGCCAAGCTCGGCGAAGAACATCGCGGGGGCGATGGCATGTCCGCACGGAAGCGCGACCCCGGCGAGACCGAGGAGGATGAAGTTCCAGACACACGGCCAGGCAAACCACCAGCTGGCCGGGTGGGAGAGCCCGTTCATCGCGCCCTTGGAGAGGAGGATGAATACGGTGGACTGGACGGCCACGACGGGAATCGCGAAGGCGAGTCCGCGCGGCGTGGTGAGCGCGAGGCCCACGACGACGGCGAGGCCTACGAGCAGCATGAGCGTCGGCTTGCCCCACGCGAACGGCTCTCCGGCGTAACCGGCGCTGCCTGCGGCCCTCATGCCCGAGGCGATCAGGATGGCGACGAGGCCGCATCCGGCGGCGGCGGCGAGCCAGGCCCACACGGGTTTGTCTCGGAGAGAAGCCTCCTTTGGCGCGAAGATGGCGCCAAAGGCGCAGATGCAGGCGGCGGCGAGGAGCGCGCCGATCCAGGCGTATGTCGTCGGCTCGAGAAGCGGCGCGACGGCCTGTTCGTCCATGTCGGCCCACGTCGCCGTGCCGGTAAACACTGTGGCGGCGAGGACCAGCATGCCGACGCCCGCGAAGCCCGTGCCGAGCACGGCCTTGACGAGCTTTGCGTTGGCGAGGCCTCGGCGGCGCAGGACAACGCCGACGAGCGGCGCCGCGACGACGAGGACGCATCCGAGCCAGAGGACGACCTCGTTCGGGCAGGAGCTCGTCTTCGCGAGCGGCTCGAACTTGTTGATCACGTCGGCGGACATGGCGCTTGACGCGCGCTGGAGCGCGCCGATCTGCAGGACCTTCGCGGTGAGTCCTACCGGTATGAGGATGAGGGCGAAGTCGCGGAACAGGCGAATGTTCCGGAGCGCAATCATGATCGCGAGCGGCACGGCCGCGAGAAGAAGCACCTGGTAGTTGGTGAGGCCGAGGCCAAACACGAACGCCGTGAGCCAGAGGATCTTGTCGGATGGCTTGCGCATCCAGCGATAGGAGAGCAGGAACACGGCCATCAGGAAGAGCGCGTTGAGCGAATAGATCTCGACGATCGTGGACTGCGACCACTCGACGGGCGAAAAGGCGAAGACGAGCGCTCCGCCGAGGCCGCCCGCGAGGGACATCAGCGCGTTGCGCTGGGAGGCGACCTGGGAGTTGAAGGTCGAAAGGGTGAAAGGCGAGGCGGAACGAGGCGTCTCGCCCGCTTGTTCCTCGTTGCTTTCTTTTCCTCTTTCGTCTTCAAGGGAGTCGAGCATGTCGGATCCGCTGCGACAGATGAGCATCGCGGTGAAGCCGGCGGCGAACGCGCCGGCGACGGCCGAGAAGAGGCTCACGGCCCATGCGGGCGTGGGCTGGCCCATATAGGTGACCCAGCCGAAGAGCCGGCAGAAGATCCAGCAGCAGAGCGACCAGAAGGGATAGCCCGGGGGGTGCGGGACGCCCAGGTGGTCGGCCGCGGTGGCAAGCTCGCCGGAGTCCTCGAGGCCGACGGACGGTCCCAGCGTGAAGAAGTAGACGAGGAACGTGATCAGGGTGGCGCTCCAGAACGCCGTCCAGTCGATGCGCCGGAAGAAGGCACCCGGTTTGGTTTCGATCGAGAACAGTTTGCTGAACATGGTGTCTTCTCCCTTGGCGCCGGTCGGCCTCGCTTACTTGACTTCGCCTTCGTTTGTTCCGCGGATCTTGATGTGGAGCTCGCGGAGCTGTTGTTCGGTGACAAAGTTCGGCGCGTTCATCATGAGGTCCTGCGCCTTCTGGTTCATCGGGAACGCGATCACCTCGCGGATGTTGGCCGTGTCGGCGAGCAGCATCACCATGCGGTCCACGCCGGGCGCGATTCCTCCGTGCGGGGGCGCGCCGAACTGGAACGCGCTGTGGAGCGCGCCGAACTTCTGCTCGACGACCTCCTTGCTGTACCCGGCGATCTCGAACGCCTTGTACATCACCTCGGGAAGGTGGTTGCGGATGGCGCCGGAGGAAAGTTCGATGCCGTTGCAGACGACGTCGTACTGGTAGGCGACGATGTCCAGCGGCGGCATCTCGTTCAGCGCCTTCAATCCGCCTTGCGGCATGGAGAAGGGGTTGTGCGAGAAGATGATCTTGCCCGTCTCGGGGTCCTTCTCGAAGAACGGGAAGTCCACGATCCAGCAGAACTTGTAGCAGTTGTGCTCGCGGATGTCGTTTGTCATGTTGTCGGCGATGTTGGTGCGCACGAGGCCGGAGAGGCGATGGCACTCGTCCACGTCCGCCGCCATGAAGAACAGGCAGTCGCCCGGCTCCATCTTGGCGAGCGCCTTCATCTCCTCGAGCTGCCCGGGCGAGAGGAACTTCGCGATCGGGCCCTTGAGCTCGCCTTCCTTCGTCCAGGAGATGTAGCCGAGGCCCTTGCCGCCGTTCTCCTTGACGAACGCCTCTCGCTTGTCGTACCACGTGCGCGCCTCCACGCCCACGATGCCCTTGACGAGCAGGCCCTTCACGAGCCCGCCGTGCTCCACGCACGAGGCGAACGCCTTGAAGTTGGCGCGGCGGAAGAAGTCGCTCATGTCGAACCACTTG
>CAMNLN010000026.1 GCA_946543025.1 uncultured Verrucomicrobiota bacterium | reverse complement strand
TGTCAAAATGCCGAGGTTTTGCAACTGCCTCCATGTTTTTGGTATAATCTCCGCATGACAAATCAGAAAGCTTTCCTTTGCTTCGCCCTGCCCGCCCTGGTCTGCGGCGCGCTTCTGGGGTATCTCATCCGACCGGCCGCGCCCGAGCCGGAACCGGAAAACACGCCGGCAGCCGCCAAGCCGTCTCGCAAGATGGCTGCAACGGACGACGCCGCGCTCAACCGCCTGCGCACGCGGATCAAGGAACTGGAACGCCAGCTTGCCGACAAGTCCGCCCAGCCCGCCGAATCCGCCGAGGAGACGCCCGTTACTCCGGAGGAGCGTCCGCAGAACCCCTTCCTGCGCAACGGCCCGCCGCACATGCCCACCGCCGCCGAGATGCGCGCGAACATGGATGAGCTGCGCGAGAAGGATCCCGCCAAGTACGCGCAGATGACGAACCGCTTCGCGCGCTGGCAGGAACACCGCCTCCAGCGGACCAACGACCGCCTCGAGATCCTCGCGTCCGTCGACACGTCGCGCCTCTCGAAGAAGGAACTCCAGACGCACGAGGCGCTGCAGGACGCCATCGTCAGGCGCGAAGAGCTGCGCCAGCTGCTGAATCCCCAGAACGCGGACATCACCGAGGAGCAGCGCAAGAAGACCTTCGAGGAGCTGCGCGAGCTCGACCAGAAGATGCGCCAGCTTGAAAACAGCGAACGCAACACGCTCTTGACGAAGACGGCGCGCTCGTTCGGGCTCTCGAAGGAGAACGCCAAGGAAATGACCGAGACCGTCAAGGCCATCTTCCAAGCCACCGGCGGCGACCACCGTCACCACGGCGGACCAGGCGGGCCCGGCGGACCGCGCGGACGCTGACGCCATGAACGCCATCGAACAGATTCTTGTCGTCGAAGACGATTCCACCATCCGCTGCATCCTCGAGATGGCCCTGAAGGCGGACGGCTACGCGCACGTGACAAGCGCCGCGCGCGGCGACGAGGGCCTTGAGCTCGCGCGCCGCCTGCGCCCTGACCTCATCCTCCTCGACCTAATGCTCCCCGGCCTCGACGGCTTCTCCGTCTGCCGCCGCATCCGCGAGACGCCCGCCCTCGCCGAGACCCGCATCATCATGCTCACCGCGCTCGGCGACGAGCAGAACATCGTGCGCGGACTCGAAGACGGCGCCGACGACTACGTGACCAAGCCTTTCTCCCGTCCCGTGCTGCTCGCGCGCATCCGAGCCGTCCTCCGTCGGCAGGACCCCCTCTCCGGCGGCCGTACGCTCGACGGGCTCGCCCTCGACGAGGCCGACTTCGCCGCCCGCCTCAACGGCGAGACGCTTTCCCTCACGCGCACGGAATTCCACATACTCGCCTTGCTGATTTCGCGTCCCGGCCGCGTCTACACGCGCCAGCAGATCATCGACGCCACGCAGAGCGAGGAGAAGGCCGTCACGGAACGGACCGTGGACGTGCAGCTCGTGGGCCTGCGGCGCAAGCTCGGCGAGTGGGCGGCCGCCCATATCGAGACCATCCGCGGCGTCGGCTATCGGGTTAAATAGCCACTAGCGGATCCCCAGAACCTTGTGCATCTGGATCGAGAGCGACCAGGGCGGCGTCAGGTTCGGCGAGAGCTTGTTGACCTTCACGAGCAGGTTGAGCGCGCGGCGGTAGTGGATCTTGCCGTCCTTCTCCAAAGGAGAGATGTAGTAGTCCGTCGCCGTGATGCGCTCGCGCATGTTCCGGCAAAAGGGGGCGATCTCGTCCGTCACCGCCACGATGCGCACCTCGTTCGCCGTATGGAGCATCTTCGCGTCCATGTAGCGCGAGGCGTACTCGCTCTTGGGGGAGACCGAGATGTAGTCGAACAGCTCGGGATGGTGCGGGGCGTGGACGCCGTTCGTCTCCAGCGCCACCCAGCAGCCGACCCCCTTCAGCGCCCGAACAAGTTCGCTCAAGCCACGCTGGATCGTCGGCTCGCCGCCCGTGATGATCACGGACCGGTTGCCGCGTTTCTCCACGGCCTTCAGCACGTCGGTCACGGATGCCACAAGGTGCTCGGTCTTGTGCGTGTCGCACCAGGCGCACTTGAGATTGCAGCTGGCGAAGCGGATGAACGTGGCAGGGCGGCCGACGTTGCGGCCTTCGCCTTGGAGGGAAGAGAAGATGGAGTGGAGGCGATAGGAACTCATTTTCTGTACTCTGCGCAGGAATCGGGCGTCTCCCACACGCGCACGGCGCTCAAGCCGGGCACATGGGCGGACAGCTCTTTATAAAAATGGCGAGCAAGGTTCTCGGCAGTAGACCGAAACGGCAACGCGACGGCACGCATGCCGTGCTTCGCCACGACGGCGGCGATCTCGCTTTCAGCCGCCGACGTGCTGTCGTAGATGAACGCATGGTCGAACCTCGCAAGGATCGTCTCCTCGCTGATGCGCTTCAGGTCCTTGAAGTCGATCACCATGTCTGCCGTGGAGTCCGGCGGCTGCGTGACGGACACCTCCACGCGGTACGTATGCCCGTGGAGGTTCTTGCAAAGTCCCTGATGGTTCGTCAGGACGTGCGCCGCGTCGAACTTGACGCTTTTCGTGACCGTGAACATGTGTCTTATTATACCGCATCGCGCCCCCCGGCCGCAAGGGGGATTGACGGAACGGATAAAATTTGATTAAATATACGCTTCACACGGCAAATCGGCTGACGAGGTCGGTTTCCCCGTCCGGACGCGAGGTTCGGGCGGAAAACGGACAAAACCCGCTTCTGCGGGCACAAAGCCACAAAAACAAGGAAACAAAGATGCAGAAGAGTTATCGGCCCAAGGCCCCCGGCGACAACCGGAAGTGGTACTTGGTGGATGCGAAGGATCAGGTGCTCGGCCGTCTGGCGGTCGTCGTCGCAAACAAGCTTCGCGCAAAGGACCTCCCCACGTTCGACCCGTCCGTTGACGCCGGCGCGTTCGTCATCGTGACCAACGCCGCCCTGGTGAAGCTCACGGGCAAGAAGGAGGAGCAGAAGGACTACCAGCGCTATTCCGGCTACCGCGGCGGACTGAAGCACTTCACCGCCGCCGAGATGCGCGCCAAGCATCCCGACCGCATGATCAAGGAAGCCGTCTGGGGCATGCTCCCGAAGAACACCATCGCGCGCAAGATGATGACGCGCCTGAAGGTCTTCGCCGGGGCCGAGCACACCCACGCCGCCCAGAAGCCGGAAACGATCACGCTTTAAGGAGATTTCAAGAAATGGCTACGAAAGACAAGGTTATTTCCGCCGGAACCGGTCGCCGCAAGACCGCTTGCGCGCGCGTGACGCTCGTCGAGGGCGACGGCAAGTGGACCGTCAACCGCCAGCCCCTCGAGGAGTACATCACCTCCGAGGCGCTTCGCGACTACCTCAAGCAGCCCATCGCCATCGCCGGCTTCGACGCGTCGAAGGTCGACGTGATCGTGTTCGCCAAGGGCGGCGGCTGCTCCGGCCAGGCCGGCGCCATCCGCCATGGCCTCGCCCGCGCCCTCGTGGAGGCGGACGCGAACCTGCGCGCGGCCCTCAAGAAGGCCGGCTGCATGACGCGCGACAGCCGCATGAAGGAGCGCAAGAAACCCGGTCAGCCGGGCGCCCGCAAGCGCTTCCAGTTCTCGAAGCGTTAATGGACAAGAAACGGCGACCCTATTCCTTGGGTCGCCGCCAGAAGGACGGGCCGCCCCGGAAGCCTCGCTTCCGCGCGGCCTGTCGTTTTTTCAGGAGATATCATGGCATTCGGATTTATCAAGAAGCTGGTGGAGAAGCTCACCGGCAAGAAGACCGCGCCGCAGAAGAAGGACGGACGCCCCCAGAAGCAGGGCGGGGACGCCAAGGGCAAGAGCGGCAACGGACGCGGACGGCACGGCCGGCGCGGCCGCCACGGCAACGGCGGCGACCAGCCGCAGAGGCAGGGCCAGGACCAGCAGCGCCCTTCCCGCAACGAGCAGCAGCAAAAGAAGGCTGACGGCAAGGGGACGCAGAGACCCGAGCAGCAGAAGCAGCAACGCCCACGCCGCGAAGAGCGGAGCGAAAGAGGTCGTCGCGGCGACCGCCGCCGCGACGGCTCGCGCCGCGCCCCGCAGGGCCACACCCCCGCCGACGAGATGCGTCCGGGCGGCGTGGTGAGCGCCGCCGAAATGGAGGCCCGCAAGGCCGCGCACGCCGCCTGGTCGATCGACCAGTTCAAGGTGGAGCCTGCGGAAGGCAAGAAACGCTTCCACGACTTCGATCTCCCCTCCGAGGTGATGCACGGCATCGCCGACCTCGGCTTCCAGTACTGCACCGAGATCCAGGCGCTCTCCCTCCAGAACGCCCTCGACGGCAAGAACATCGCCGGCAAGGCCCAAACCGGCTCCGGCAAGACGGCCGCCTTCCTCGTGGCGATCCTCACGCGCTACCTCCGTACGCCTGAATCGCGCGCCAAGACCGGCGGCACGCCGCGCGCCCTCGTCATCGCCCCCACGCGCGAGCTCGTCATCCAGATCTGCAAGGACGCCGACGCCATCGGCAAGTACTGCGGCCTCAGGTCGCTCGCCGTCTACGGCGGCATGGACTTCGACCGCCAGCGCGAGGAACTGCTCGACGCGCCCGTCGACCTGCTCGTCGCGACGCCGGGCCGACTGCTCGACTTCTGCCAGCGCCACGTCATCAACCTCAAGAGCGTGGACACGCTCGTCATCGACGAGGCCGACCGGATGCTCGACATGGGCTTCATCCCCGACGTCCGCCGCATCATGAGCCACCTGCCCCCCAAGGACAAGCGCGCCACGATGCTCTACTCCGCCACGCTCACCGACGACGTGATGCGCCTCGCCTCGCAGTGGATGGAGGAGCCCGTCAAGGCCGAGGTGGAGAGCGAACACAACGCCACGGACACCGTCCGCCAGGTCGTCTACGTGATTCGCGCCGAAGACAAGTTCAAGGTCCTCTACAACCACATCGCCCTCCACCCGGAGGCGCGCGCGATCGTGTTCTGCAACCGCAAGTCCACCACCGAGGACGTTTACGAATCTCTCGAGCGGCGCGGCGTGAAGTGCGAGATGCTGTCGGGCGACGTCAACCAGAACAAGCGCCTGACCGTCCTCGAGAACTTCCGTTCCGGCAAGATCAAGATCGTCGTGGCCACGGACGTGGCCGGACGCGGCATCCACGTGGACGACATCGAGTACGTGATCAACTTCGACTTCCCCTACGAGGCCGAGGATTACGTGCACCGCATCGGCCGCACCGGGCGCGCCGGCAACACGGGCATCGCCATTTCCTTTGCGGACGAAGACGAGTCGTTCGCGATTCCCGAGATCGAGGAATACATCCAGGAACCGCTCAAGTGCACGATCATCCAGGACGACGACCCGCTTTTGAAGCCCCTCAAGAAGCTGGCGCGCGGCGAGCGCGACCAGCTGGAGGCGGTGGACGAGGCCGCCAAGGCTGAAGTCGATGCCCGCGAGGCCGTCACCGCCGAGCAGAAAGCCGCCGCCGCCGCGATGGTGGGCGGGGCCGTGGTGAAGACCGCTTCCGGCAAGGACGTCATCCTGCGCACCGACCGCGTCGAACGCGTGATGCCCACCTTCGACAAGGCGTTCGAGCCGAAGAAGGAAGTAGACGAGTCCGATGCCTATGCGCAGCCCGTCGAGCAGAAGGCCCGCTTCGAGGAATGGAACCTCGACGCGCCCGTCCAGCCCGCGTCCGACGGACAACCCGCCTCGTCCACGGAACAAACGGCCCAGTAAACGGGTCAGGCCTGTTTCATCTTCAGGAACCGGCAACAGAACGCTTGCATGCGCGGCACGTGAAAGCAACCTTTGAAAAGGTTCCCTTTCACGTCGCTGCAGATCCTTCCATCGCGCGCGAGATAGCCGTACCAGTCGCCGTATTCCCGGTCGGGGAAATGCGTGTAGGCCCAGTCGTGCGCCAGCCGGTGCCGTTCTTCCCAGACCGGATCGCCGGTGAGCACATGCGCGAGCAGCGTCGCCAGGATCGTCTCGTTCTGCGGCCACCAGAACTTCATGTCCTGCCAGTATTCGCTCACGGGATGGCCGTAGACGTCGCGATAATAGAGCATTCCTCCGTATTCCGCGTCCCAGCCCCGTTCCCATGAATATGCGAGCATCCGAAGCCCGAGATCAACGTATTCGGAGATACCGCGCCGATGGCCCTCCTCCATGATGAACCAGCTGCCCTCGATGGCATGGCCTGGATTGTTCGTGCGTTCGGCGGCATGGTCGATGATCGTCCCGTCCGGCGCCACCGTCTCCATCACGGCGCGGATATCGTCCTTCACGTGGAACTTCGCGATCTCGGCGATCGCGCGGTCGATCCGTGCGTCGGCCTCATCGTAGCCGATGGCGTCGCGGAGCCGCTGGCAGGTGGCGATGTCGATCATCGGGTGGGCAAGCCCGCGCGTGGGGCGCACGGACGTGAACTTCGGGGGCGTCTCCACGAAATCGCCGAAGAACTTGTACGTGCGCAACGCCAGGTCGCGGTAACGGTCCTCACCGGTCGCGCGCGCGTACTCTGCCGCCGCAATACAGGCGAACGACTCCGAAAACGCATACCTGCGCTTGCGTATCGGCTCGCCCGCGCGCGTCACGTGGAAGAACATGCGCCCGTCGCCGTCGTAGCAGTGGCGCTCCATGAAGTCAAGCGTGCCCTTGGCCATCTCCAGCCATTCCGGGCGCTTCTCCACGTTGTTGTACAACCAGCCGAGCATCCACGCGAACCGTCCCTGCTGCCAGACTCCCTTGTCCGTGTCGATCACATGCCCTTGCCGGTCAAGCCCGGTCATGATGCCGCCGTATTCGCGGTCGTAGCCGTGTGTGGTCCAGAACGGAATGGTGTCCTCCAGCAGCCCGTGCCTGTAGATTTCGTACAACTCCTGCTTCCGTGCATCCGTCATGGCCCTACCTCCAGCCGATTTTCTTCAGGCGCGCCACGCAGTCGGCCTTCTCGTCCGCCGCGAGCGATCGGTTCGGCGGGCGCACGTCCCCCATGTCCAATCCGTGCACGGCCATCATCGCCTTGCCGCCCGCCACGCCGCCGTAGCGAACGAGGATGTCGACGATGTCGCACACCTTTCTCATGCCGCGTTCAGCCGCCCGCAGGTCGCCCTTTTTCACGGCGTCCCAAATCTTCAGGTACAGCGGCGCGGCGTAATTGTACGTGGAACCGATCGCGGACTCTGCGCCATGCGCGACGGCGCCCGCAAACCACTCGTCGATGCCCCACGTGATGTCGTACTTTCCGCCGCAGCAGCGGCGGCAACGTTGGTACATGTAGAGGTCCGGGTAGTTGAACTTGATGCCGGCCAGGCCTGGGACGCGTCCGTCCGCCCGTTCCAGAAACGCCTGCATGTCGAACGCCACGCCGCTCATCGACGTGTGGTAGTAGTAGAACGGCAGGCCGCGCGCCCCCTCCAGCGCGGCATTCAGGAAGTCGATCAGCGCGTCGACCGTTCCCGGCCTGAAGAAGTTCGGCGGCACGATCGACACGGCATCCATGCCGCATGCCGCCGCATGCGCGCCCAGCTCCTGCGCGTCCGGCAACGCGAGCGCGCCGATGTGCGCGACAAGGACGAGGCGCCCTTTCGCCGCCGCCGCCCACGCGTCGAACAGCGCTTTCCGTTCCGCCACCGAGCAGCATACGCCCTCGCCCGTCGTGCCGCTTACGTAGACGCCCGTCACCTTCTGCCGCACGAGCAATTCCGCCTGGCGCGGCACCATGGCGAGATTGACGTTTCCATTCTTGTCGAACGGCGTATGCGCCGCAGCGATCAGACCTTTGAGTTTCTTCATTCCTTGAGTGCCTTCTTTTGTGTCACAAGCCGTGCGGCGGCTTCTACGGCCATCTCCGCAAACGGCACCTTCTTCCGCGGATGCACGTTGTCCGGATCGCCCAGTCCTGCGCCGAACGTATCGAGGTAGCACGCTCCCGTCTCGGCGCACATGCGGCGCTGCGCCGCCCGGTACGTCTGCCACGGGCTCTTCCGAACCGGCAACCCGAACACGATCAGCGGCACGTCGCGCCCGCCCTTCAGATCGTGGAACACCGCGCGCAGCGTCTCGTCCAGATAGCCGTCCACGTCACCGTCACCAAGGAACGCAGGGGCCGGCGTGGCGTTCGACTCGCCCTGATACCAGAGGATTCCCGTCAACGGCAGATGCGCCACGCGCGCAAGCCCGCCGTCATGCATCGCCGCGACCGGCCACCACCGCGCCTCGCGCAGGTTTCCCTTTCGCTTTTGGTATTCGGCGGCGCACCAGCGGTTCGGAAAGGCGGCGTTCGCGTCCAGCGGACGCCCGTCGTCCAGGATTCGCCGCAAGTGGGGATGCCCCTGCATCGTCTGGCGGCTGATGAACGCCTCCGTCGGCGCGCCGCCGGCCGCCACGTACAGCAGGGCTATCGGCCGCCCGGTCTGCCGCGCCCGCCTCACGGCGAACGACACGCCGATCGCGCTCCACTCCTTCGCGGTCAGAGGGGTGATCCGATGCCACAGCCCCGTGTTGAAGTCCCACAGCCTGACGTCGCACGCTGCCGTCGCCGCCGCCTCGGCGTCCGCATCGTCGCATCGGCCCAGCGGCCACTGCATGTTCGACTGCCCCGCGCACAGCCATGTCTCCGCCGTCCGCGCGATCTCCGGCGGCAGCGCCACCGGATCTGTCCCGGCCGGCAACAGTCGCTCGCGACCGACCGCCTCGAATGCGATCGCCTTGCATCCAGCCGTCTCGTACAGCACGCCGAGCGTGCCGTCGGCCAGAACCGCCAGGTCGGAATATCCCGCGCCGCCCGCTTCCACCGTCACGCCGCCCGACCATGTCGTTCCCCCGTCGACGCTCGCGCGGAGCGTGAGGTTGCGCCGCTTTGTCGCGTTGCAGTTCGCGAACACGAGCGCGTCCCGGCCGTCCGCCAGCGCCATCCGTTCCAGCGCCGCGTTGCAACGAGGATCAAGGAGCGACGCGTCGAATCGCGACTCCCACGTCTTCCCCCTGTCTTGCGAGACGTGTACCTCTCGCCCCGTCTTCTTCCCCGACGCGCGCGCGTTGACCATCCACGATCCATCCGCCCGCTCCACCACCTTGCACTCGTCGCCCGGCGACGCGTAACTTTCCACCGGCCCCCATGTCTTGCCATGATCGGACGACCCGAACAGACACACCTTGTGCGCGTTCACCCATGTCATCGTGTGGAGCAGAGTTCCGTCCTTCAGCTGGATGCCGTGCCCGGACGTGACGAAGACAAAAGATTCGCGCGACCACTCCGGGCGATGAAGCGCGTCCGTGATCTCGCGTGGCTTCGACCAACAGATCCCACCGTCGGCAGACTGCTGTACGAACTGTCGGTAACGTCCCTTGTCTTTCGTCCATTCCCACACGTTGTAGAAGCAGAAAACCGTCTTCGTCTCCTTGTCGACGATCAGGCTCGGATCGGAGGCCGACCACTCCCCTTCCGACTCGTTCCATGGGAAGTCATGCAGCAACGTGGGCGGCGACCACGTGCGTCCGTTGTCGCCCGACCGACGGGCGGCAATGCGGATAGGCTGGCGCGCGTTCACGTCGCCGCCGTTCCACGGGCGGGCGTCGCACACGGCCAGCAACGCGCCGTCCGGCACGACGGCGAGCGCCGGAATGCGGCACACGGCCACGCGACGTCCCGCGATTTCCATTCCTCCGACGAACGGTACGCTTCTCGCCCACACGCCGCCGCACAGCGCCAACGCAACAGCAATCGTCCTCATAACCTACCTGAAGATGACCGTAGTGCCTGTGACATAGCCGGCCTTGAGCGTCTTTCCTGAAAGGACGACGCCGTACGCGCCCGCCGCCTGCGGCGTCTCGCCGTTGACGAGCACCGTCCAGCCGGAAAAGGCATCCGGCGCCGAGACGGTTCCGGAAACCTGTGCGAGCGTCACCATCCTGCGCGACGTTTCCGCCCCGTCGAAGCAGAGGTTCACCGTGCCGGAAGCAGGCAACGTCAGGTCGCCCGTCACCGCCAGCCCCGCGCCCGTGCCGTACGCCGCCGCAAAGCCCGCGCCGGATTCCAGCGTCACGTGATGCACGGTTCCCGTGCCGCCCACGTACGCGCCCGCCGAAACGCGAACCGTGTCCGACCGCGCGATGCTGCCATCCACCACAAGCGTGCCGTTCGAGACAGACACGTCGCCGTTGAACGCATAATCGACGGAGCCGTAGATGGCGCTTCCCGGCGCGACATACCGCATGGTGCCCGAACCGGTCTTGACGAATCCAAATTTCCAACCGTTCTTGACCGTCGAGCCGTTGAGGGCATTTTGCGGCATGGCCAGCGGCAGGTCCAGCGTGAAGTCCGCCGCCGCGTTGCCCGTGATGTCGGCCACGTCGAACGTTGTCCGCGGGGTCCCGCTCAGGCAGAACCACTGGTAGCTTCTGCCGGCCACGCGCAGCCATTGGACGGGACGGGTGCCGGTCAGCCTCACGGTGCCGGCAAACATGCCGTAGCCGTACGCGCTACCGTTTCCGCCGCAATCCAGTTCGCCGTCGTCGAACCAGATGGACGGCAGCCGCACGGCCCATCCTGGGCAAAGCTTCAACGTGCCGCCGCGCACGGCAAACGTTACCTTCAGCTGGTTGTTCGTGTAGGCAAGGCAATTGCCGAAGGCGTTGCGTTGGGCCACGTCCAGCGTTCCGTTCGTCCAGACGGTGACCGTACGGTTCGTACCCAAGTCCCCCAGCAGGGACCAACGGAGCGAATTGTTCCCCGTATCGCCGTTCTTCGAGCCGTCCAGCCCGAGGCGCAACGTGCCCTGGCGCACCTCCACGTCGCCCGTGAAGGCACAGGTGTTCGTGTCGATGCACATCGTGCCGGGGCCTGTCTTCACGAATCCACTGCTCGCGAACGTTCCCCAGGGCTCGGTGCCGGTAGCGGCATGCGTGCAACGGTTCATCATGCGATGGCGCACGGTGAAGTCCACGCCGCCGTCCGTGATGTCCGCCACGTCGATCACCGTGAGCGGTTCGTCCCACAGGTGGACGTGCGACCAGGGCATCCGGCCGGGATAGCCGTTCGCAGGGTCGAACACGTAGGCACGAGTTCCTTTCAGCGCGAGCGCCTTGAATGTCATGAGGCCGAGATTGCCTCCGCTGAATCCGCCCAAGCCCGAATAGTCGAACGTCGCGTTGTCAAGCGTCAAGCTACCGAGGCTGATGTGGGCAAGCGACGTGGTCGAGTCCGAGAGCGACAGGGTTCCGCCCTGCACCACGATCTTCGTCTTGATATCGCCGTTCACGCCGTTCCCGTCGTTCAAGGCGTTACGGCGCGAAAGGCGTAATGTCGCGTTCGAATGGACGTAGATCGTGCGGTCGAAGGTGGGCGAGAGGGCTTCCTGCTCGCCGATGTCCAGCGTTCCCTCGTCCACATGGATGTCGCCGTCGATCGCACACTTTTCGCTACCCGTGACCAACGCCCGGTTGTCCGGGTATCTGGACGGTGCGTAGAGCATCGTCCCCTTTCCGGCCTTGCGCCAGCCGACGTTGCTCCATGTCTTGTAGCGTATGAGCGGCGTCCGAAAAATCAAGTCGGGCGCATCGTCGCTTGAGGCGTCGGCGACGTCGAATACGGTCGGCGCGTTCGCCCCCACGCACACGAACGGCCACTTGGAATTGTCGAATCCGCTAGGATAGTCGAACGTACATGTCGCGTTCGTCACGGTCATGCGCCCGATGACCTTGAGGAAGCCGAAGCCCTTCATCCCTTCCGCGCCAGGGAAGGCCGTCCCGCCGTCGAGCGTCAGGTTGCGGATCGTGAATATGCTGTCGGACCGCAGGGTGCCGCCATGATAAAGCCATACGCTCATCTTGATGTTGTCCTCATGGCTACCGTCGTTCGCCCATCCCGTCAGGTTGGCCGCCGCCGCCCACAGCATGCCGCCGTCGTGTACATGGACGGTAAAAGGCTGCTGGAACGCGCCGAACGTGGAGAACGCCTTGGCCGTATCTCCCTTCAGCGCGCCGCCGTAGACGTGCCAGTCGCACGTGTTGCGGTTGCCCGTCGTCGCGTTTTGTCCGCCCCCGCTCAGGACAAGCGTGCCCGTCCCTCGCTTGACAAGCGCGCCCGTGCCGGACGAGAAACCGTACGTGCCGCTGGTCAGCGTCAGGTCGCTCGAAATGTTGAACGTGGCCGTTTCCGGCGCGACGTTGGCGCCGAAGGAAATGGCGGAACCGTTCGTGATCGTGGCGTTGTCGCCGTTCGCGAACGCGACGGCGGACGTGCCGTCCGTCCAGTTCGCCGTCGACGCGTCCCAGGTCGTCGAGGACGCGCCCGTCCACGTGATGTCCCTGGCCATGGCCGCGCACATGGCCAAGGCGACCGCTCCGATCGGCAGACATCTCATTTTCTTGTTCCTTTCTTCGTTCCGTCGAAATTGCGAATGACCTCGCATACCGCAGGCGAATAATTCTTGTGGTCGACACATTCCATCGCGATGCCGGCCGCCCCGACGTCACGCGCAATTTCAAGAAGCTGCCGCACCACCGCCTCCTCGCGCGCGCCCGTCGCCTTGCAATACCACGGATAGCCGGGCCGTCCGCCGAAGTTGTACTGCATGATCGGACAGAAAAACGGCTTGCCGCCAAGCGCGTCGCGCACCGATGCGTAGAGCTCGGCGGTGGACGCGAACGGCCGCTCGGGATCGGGCCGGACGGATTCGATCACGATACCGTCCACCATGTCCTCCCGCGCCAGCTTCTTCCAGTCTACGCCACGCTTCGTCCAGTTTTCGTCCTCGCCCGCCGACACGCGGTCGATGCCCAGAAGTATGCGTACCTTCATCCCGCGCGCGGCGATATGCGCGCGCACGGCCCGAAAGAACGCCTCTTGCGTCTCGCCCACGAGCGCGATCCAGCGCGGATCGCGACTGTCCGGCGGCGGCGTGCCGTACCGCGCGCGCCACCGTTCGCGATGCGGTTTCACGTACTCGTCGGCCACGGTCCAGTTGCCGCTGCGGAAAAGGTCGAAGAAGATCGTCTGCGGCTTGCGGTCCAGCAACTCGTCGAGAAGGCGCAGCTTGTGCGCGAGCACCTCGGGGAACGCGAACGAGCAACGCCCGTGCCACGGCACGCCGTTCGCGTTCCGGCACCAGTACTGCGGATGAGAAAGGTTCCACGGTCCCAGCGTCCAGTAGTTCCAGTGGTTTTCCTCGTACGGCCAGTGGATGCCCTGCGCCACGCCGCGCCGCGCGCACGAGGCGAAGGCCGTACATACGATGTCCGGCTCCACGGCCCAGTAACGGAGCCATCCGTGGACGGGACGGCTCTCCGGCACGCGGCGCGGGTCGAGCGGCGCCTCCATGAGAAGAGGTGCTTCTTCCCTGCTTTGATAGCGCATCGTCGCGCCGCTGCAGTTGCGCCACAACACGGTGTCCGCGCCCGTCAGCAGCACGTGGTCGAGTATCTGTTCCGTTCCCGCTACCGTCTCCGTGTCGTAGACGGAGGCGAAGTCGAAGCTGTCGATGATCGCGATCTTCTCGAACGCGGACAAACGGACGACGGCAACGCCGACGAGAAGGACGAAAAGGTAAAATCTCTGGCGGTTCATGGCGTTACTCTCCGAAAAGTTCCCTTGGCGACGTCGGGCGCGGGATGTCGGCCGGCCAATCGAATCCCCCCTTGAGGTTCGTCACCTCGCCGGACATCCCCTCGCAGACCACAAGACAAACCGGCGCGCGCGGCGGCAAGATTCCAAGGGGCACGTTCCTCTCGTCCGCCAGCCGACCGTCCACGTAGAGGCGCACCGTATCGCCGACGCGGATGCCGACCAGACGATATCGTCGTCCGCACACAAGCGCCTCCCCGCCGTGCGCGCCGACGTACGTGCCGTCAGCCTGGCGCATGGCGAAGGCGGGGATGCCTTTGGCGTTGACAAACAGCTGAAACGCGCGGTCGCTCTCCTTGTACGCGCCACGCACAAGGACGCCAGCTTCGGCCGGAATGCGATCGAGCGTTGCCTCGCATGACACGTGGAACGCCGCGTCTCCCGGCTTCATCGCCAAAGGGTGGCGCGTGGTTTTCCTCGTCTCCGCCACGGCGAACGCCGGCTCTCCGGCGATCGGCGGAAATGGTTCGGGTTGCGGAAGCGTCACGGTCGGCGCGGCGGCCAGGGTCGCGTCGAGGTCGGCTTTCAGGAGTTGCCCGTCATGATCGTAGAGAAGCGTCTTTCCGTCAGGAGAGACGTCCGGATTCTCGCCGACGGCCAGACGGCGCATCTCGCCGCGCGGCACGTCGATCAGATAGACGCACCATCCCGGATCCGCCTCGCGACAGGCCGTGCAGACCATCCGCCTCCCGTCCGGAAGCCAGCGCGGCGCGTAGGCCGGCATGTCCGGCGGGGTGATGCGGCAGAACGCTTCTGGCGACGACGCGCGGGCGACGGCGATCGACCAGTTGTCGCGAAATCCCGCGATGTACGCCCATGCGAGCAGGCGTCCGTCTGGCGAAATCGACGGCTGCACGGCGGCGCGTTGCAGGGATTCGAACGCCAGGATGACGCGGGACGTTCCGCCTGTGGCGGCGACCGCGCGGATGTTCGCGCCGCGTTGTCCGCCGTTACCCGGAAAACGCTCCTCTCCCTCAGTGGAACTGTAGTAGATCGTTTCGCCGTCCGGCGAGAACGACGGCGCGTAGTCGCGCCAACGGCCTGCCGTCAGCTGGCGGGTCCCGCCATCTTTCCATACGCGCAGGTTGCACCCCTTGCGCGAACCGTTTCTGACGGAGGCCCACGCGGTCTCGGGCGCGTCAAGGAAGGAATAGACGACGGAACCGTCTGGCCCCCACGCCGGATAGGCGGCGGAACCGCCGTCCGTCAACCATTCGACCTGCCGCGTGGCGAGCGTCAGCACGCCCACGCGCAGACCGCCCGGAGCGGGGGCCTGAAACGCGATCCGCAGCCCGTCATGTGAAAACACGCCGTGCGAACCTGCCGCAAGCTGATCCCCGGCGGTCAGCAGCGAAACCCCAAGACCGAAAAAAGTGGCAATCGCTATTTTCATCGCGCGTTCATTCTACCATAAACCCGGATGCACGATGTTCGTAAAACAACTTCCGCATAAAAACATACAGCAAAGCGTCTCGTTATGGTAGAATGTCCGCATGAGAGACGATCATGCCGAAATCATGAACGACGGCAAATGCGTGTTCAGCCTCGCAAAAGACGGAATCTCCTGCATTCCCGTCCTTGGGCGCAACGAGTTCGATCGCGTCCATCAGGCGATCAACATGCACGTCCATCGCGGGTGTATCGAGATCATCCTCTGCAATCGCGGTGAAATCGTCTACGAAAGCTGCGGGAAAGAATACGCCTTTCGCCCCGGCACGGTGTTCATCTCCCGTCCAGACGAGCCGCATCGGATGAGGACTTATCCAAAGGGGCTCTCCACGTTCTACCTTCTCTTTCGGCTTCCGCGCGGCAACGCGCCGCTGCTGAACCTGCCGCCGCGCGAGGCCAGGTGGCTCTGCTGCGCGCTGCGGCAGGCCCCGGAACGGCTCTTCGACGCCACGGAGCGCATCCGTACGTGCTTCCGCCAGTTGTTCGTCCTGCATGACAAGTTGCCGCGCGGGACGCCGGAACGCGCGTTGCGTCTCCGCCAGACGGTTACGGACCTGCTCGTGGAAGTCGCGCTCGCGGCTCGGATGCCGCCACGATCCGAGACGCACGTGCGCCTCGAACAGCTTGTCGCCGAAATACGGGGACACCCAGAAGCCGCATATCCGGTCGACAGCCTGGCCGAACGGACCGCTCTCGCCCCGTCGGTGTTCACCGCGCGTTTCAGGCGACTCACCGGGCTGCCGCCGCACGCGTTCGTCATATCCTGCCGCATTGAGCAGGCCAAGCGCGAACTTGCGACCGAAACCCGGATGGTGGCGGACATCGCCACCCGCCTTGGATTTCCCTCTCCGCAACACTTCGCGACGCTCTTCAAGAAAGCCACGGGGCTCTCGCCGCTCGCATGGCGGCAGCGGACCCAAAGCCCATGAAGCTTCCCTGCCTTCTCCGTTAAACAGCTCGTTTGAAAGTCATTTGATCGAGAGCAGTTCGTCCAGTTCCTGCCTGCTCACGTCCTGTCTCGACTTTTCGTGCGCGGTCGCCTCCGGTTTCCGCGCGGACTTCTTTGCAAACGGGTGGCTTTCGCAGCCTCCCGCCGTCACGGCAAGCGCCAACAAGGCTATTCCTATCGTCGTCCCCCCGACAATCGCTATCGGTTTCATGTATTTAAACCAGGCAGACATTCGCTTTTTCCAGACGCTTCTGAAGTGTCGGCACGTCAAGCTCACGCGGCGTACAGCCCTTCAACGCCGCAGGGCCGGCCGCCGTGCCGGCGGCTTCGCCCGTCACGAAGCACGGACAGATGAGCCGGAAAGTATCGATCGTGTCCGGCGCGCCGAGCATCCGTCCCGCGCACAGCACGTTTTCCACGCCTTTCGGCAGCAGCTGGCGATACGGCACGTACATCGGCGCGCGGTGCGAGCCGTCCGCGCCGAACATGCCCACCGTGTCGTCCGGGCGTTTTCCCTCGCGGTACACCTTGCGGTCCACGATCGTCTCGGCGGCGACCAGGCGCGAGGCGCGGGGACCGATCTGCGAGCACGTGTTCGCGATGAACACCTCTTCCCAACCCGGTGTCTTGCGCATTTCCGCCACATGCTCCCACCATTCCTTGCGGAAGCCGATTTCCGCCGCCGTGAGGTCGCGCACGTCGAGGCCGTTCCCCTTCGGACCTGTTCCCGTGTTGCCCCACCAGGTGCAGGGATTCGCCTCGTTCGACCGCATCGGCCATTTGCCCGGCAGCTTCTTGCCGTCCTTCCCCTTCGGCGGCTGCTTCGCCCAGATGCGGTCCATGTTGCCGAGCCGCACCACGTGCCCGATGCCGTGCGTGATCTGCCGGTAGTCTCCGCCCGCCGCGTACAGCATGTCCGCGTCGCCCGAGCAGTCCACCACCTGCTTTGCGAGGATCGCCTGGCGGCCCTGCTTGGACTCGAACACCACGCCCAGCACCTTGTTGCCGTCCTGGACCACGTCCACGCCCCAGCAGTGGAAGAACATGTCGATCTTTTCCTCTTCCACCATGCGGTCCATCAGGTACTTGGCGCCCTCGGGATCGACGACCGGCTGCCAGTGGCGATTGGGCGGCACGGGGCCCGTGCACACGTGCGGTCCGAGCGCGCGGGCGCGCCGCGCGAACTCCTCCGTGAGGCCCTTTGTCACAAGCCGGTACTTGCCGTCCACAATGTAGGAGGTGCAAAGCATGATGAGCACCATGCCGTTCGTGAAGAGTCCGCCCAGCGAGCCATAGCGTTCGACGATCGCCACCTTCGCGCCCGTGCGCGCGGCGGCGATCGCGGCGGCGAAACCGGCCGGGCCGCCGCCCACCACCACCACGTCCGTCGTGTGGAAGATCGGTATCTCGCGCGCAGGCTGGACGATCTTGCCGTCCTTCAGCGTACAGCTCGGTCCGTCCTCCATCGTGTGTCCCAACGGAAAAATGTTCTTGCCGAACCAGACGTTGTCGGGATCGCCAACCGATCCCGGCGGCAGCATCTGCTTCGTCTTCACCGCCTCGTCGGCCAGCAGGCCGCCGCTCGCCAGCATCGCGCCGCCCAAGCCCAGCCGTTTCAGAAACTCTCTCTTTGTGACTTGCATCCGAAAGAACTCCTTGTTTTTCGTTGGCTGCTATTGTACCAATTCCACGTACCGCGAAGCAAGGAAATAGGCAGAAAATAGACAACCCCGAAACCGATCAAGCCGGTTCCGGGGTTTCATGCCATCGACTGGCGGATTGTTACGCCTTCTTGGCAATCTCGACAAGCTGCTTGAACCCTTCCGGATCCCGGATGGCGATCTCGCTCATCATCTTGCGGTTCAGGATCACGCCGGCCTTCGCGAGACCCGCGATGAACTGGCTGTAGCTGATGCCCTCCGCGCGGGTCGCCGCGTTGATGCGGGCAATCCAGAGCTGGCGGAAGTCACGCTTCTTCAGCTTGCGATGGATCGTCGCGAGCGCGCGGGCGCGATCGACGGCTTCCGTCGCGGTGCGGAAGAGCTTGGAACGGGCGCCGCGAAAACCCTTCGCCTCTTCAAGGCGACGGCGCCGACGGGCGCGGGAAGCAGGAGCGTTTGTAGCACGTGACATTGTTGTTCCTCCTTAGGCGTAGGGTTGCATGCGATGCATCGTCTTGGAGACGGTGTCGACAGTGACGGTTGTGCCACGGAGGTTGCGCTTGCGCGCACGGGTCTTGCAGCTGTTCAGGTGCGCCTTACCGCCCTGCGACCGCATGACCTTGCCCGTAGCCGACATTTTCATGCGCTTCGTCGCGCATTTCTTTGTTTTCATCTTAGGCATTGTTTTATCCTTGTTTTGATTCCTTACCGGGCAGGCAGTCGGTCAAAAGCCTGAACCAGACGGAAATTGGCGCATATTTTACCGAAAACCGTCCGTTCCGTCAAGCCCCGGTTGAACCGAAACGCAAGG
>CAMNLN010000025.1 GCA_946543025.1 uncultured Verrucomicrobiota bacterium | reverse complement strand
CAAATCGTAGATTCACACGGCTTCGTAGCAGCTCGGATCACCGCACAAATGCGGAACGGGGCAGACCCCGTCATCCTCGCGGGATATGCCGCAAAAATCGATACCCCAGAGGGGCGAAATTTGCCCACCAGGGCGAAGGCAGACTTGGATAGGCTCTTGCACATCCTAAACGGCGGAAGGCTTGACAAGGAATGGCCGTCAAGATGAAAGGTGAATACCATGCTTGACAATATCATATCAATCTACATATCTCAAAAGTTCGTTGCGGTAGTCGTGGCAATCGTCATCGCCGTGACTGTATTTGTGTAGCCCCCTCCCTCCGAAAATGGAGAGAGGGGGATGGTTGGGTTTAGCTAGCAAGTGACATCTTCATCTTGTCTGCAAGCTCTGCAGCCTGCAGGAGAAGTTTCTCACGCTCTAGCATTTTCTGGAGGAGCTGAATTTCCTTCTCCGTAGGAGGTTCCGACGAGTTCGCCGCAAAGGCAATTGTGTTGCGCAGGTGCATCTCATTACTAATTGCGAGTTCCCGCGCCTCCGCAAGATCGGCAACGCAGCCGTCGATTAATTCTGACAGCTCATCGGTATTCGCGCACGCGCGCGCATTACTTGTCTTTGTTTTCTTCATCTTCATTTTCTTTTCTCCTTGTTTGTGTGAGTTGAACATTCATGCCGAGCGGCGCCGAGCGCGCAATGCCTTTACGACCTCTCTCGCTTCGGTGAGCGCAGATTTTACAAGTGCCGTCGCTTCCGGGGATGTCGCACCCAAGCGAGCTGGTAGCACAACGTTATCTGCACATTCGCGACAGCATCGTCTATTTGGGCAAACGGGATCAGCATTCTCGCTCTCACCGTAAGCGATTTTCTTGCCGCAGATGCAGCAGTGGTTTTTTTTTGGCTCTTTCATTTTTTACTCCTTGTTTTTGTTTTTGTTTTTGTTGGTTGACATTTACTCATGCGGAGCGGCGGCCCTCAAGTAGCTTGCGGACGGACTCCCCCGTGTAGCCGGTTGCCCGCTCCCCGTTAGCCCCAGGCAGAATCTTTGTGAGCAGGCCACGGCGAACATAGCTACCAACGGTCTTGACCGAGACCCCTAGCAGCGCGGCGATTTGGGCGCGGTTGTACGCGCGCTCAATGGGCGGTCCGTCTAGGACTTGCCGCACCCCCTCCCCGTCAAGTTCTGCAAGTGCGGCCTGGACTTGAGCCGTCGTAACCGATGGATCGGCACCGCATATTGCTTTTACCGCATCCCGTGTTGATCTTAGCATTGTTATCTCCTTATTTCTTTATTTGTTCTCAATTTGCCGCAACCGCACCCACGGTCGCGAACGGTAGATATGATAACACACCTTTGGGGAGGCTTTCAAGGGGGTGTAGACAAAAACCCTTATTTTATTGGGATTTATTTAATTCCACACCTTGCTTGTGTTTCCTTTAATTTGTGTTTCCTTTAATTACCTCCTTGCAAGGCGAACGATTAAAGGCAGTAAATAAAGGGACTTCAGCAATTTCAAGGGGGTACAAAAAAGGCACGGCGAAAACCGTGCCAGACAGACAAAGACAAGGGCTTGGATTGACTAAAGCCTCTTCGCAATCTCTGCTTGCAATGCCATCAGTTGTACGCGGGTGAGCTTCCCAATTGAGGTAAGGAGTGATTTCGGAAGGGGCGCCGCTTGTTTAGGTTCTGCCGCATCCCCAATCGCGGGCAACGCCGCCACTGCTGATTGCAAGGCCGCTTCCGATTCGTGGTAGTAGTGCCGCGTCATGGCGGGGTTAGTGTGCCCGACTATTGCTTGGACTATCGCAAGCGGCACCCCCGCATTGGCGGAAAGGCTCACAAAGGTATGCCGTAAGGAATGAAAGCCTACGTCAACTTGTGCCCGTCCAGTTCGTGTGTCGGTTTTTGTCGTGGATATCCCGCACCGCTCAAAAATCGCTTTGATCCGATTTGTCAGCGCCGCCGAGTCTCGTTCGTAAATCGCCGCCGTTTCGGGCATTACAAATCCCGTCCGCGATTCCGGCGGAATCTCCGCAAGCATCCCCGAAAGTGTAGGGTGTATAGGTATCAGTGTTCGCTTGCCGTGTGCATGGCGAGCGGTCTTTTGCGGAATCACGAAAATCATTCCTCTAGCCAAATCAACATTCCCCCATTCCAATTTAGCGGCATCCCCCAACCGCAAGCCCGTATAAATGCCAACCGCGAACAGGAGCCGCATTTCGCCCTTGAGGGAAGAACATACACGACCTAGCTCTTCCACCGTCAGCTCTCGGCGGACGTGCTTATCCTCGGTTTTATGAAGCATTTTTGCCCACGGGTTGACGGTGAGCCGTGCGGTTTCCGCTAGAACGTCCCACATTCTCTTATACAAAGTCACATACTTATTGTAAGAGTTCGCCGAGAAAGTTTTTGCGAAGTCTGACATGAAATCATCCGCAATCGCTCTGGAGATATGCCGCATCTCCGTAGCATCCGGGTAATGCTTCTGGGCCCAAGTGATTAGGCGGTTGTATTGCGATTCGTAGCCCTCCATCGTTCGCTCGCCGCTGTCAGGGCGAGCCGTGGATTTTCTATAGGCATCAAAGCCGTCGGCAAGGGGAAGGGCAGGTTTGGAATCTTCGTAAGCTTGTATCTCCGCCGTCACCCCCTTGACCTTTGCCGATAGCCCCTCAAGTATGGCTTTCTCGTCGCCCAGGCGGAAGGGGGCTACATACTCCGCAAGTTTCTTTTCCGCTTCCCGCCTATCGCTTGTGCCCGTGGAGCGGGTGTAGACTTTTCCGTCAACGACCCAACGGGCGGTATACTTTTTCCCGCGAAGGACCAAAGTGCCCTCGCCGTGTTTTGCTCGCTTCTTCGTCTTGCTCATGTTGTTGTCCTTGTTTGTCGTTTCCCCTATCGGGGCTTGTCAGCATCGTAGGATACCAAATGAGCGGGGCGAATGCAATGTAAATAATCAATAAGTAATCCCCATTATGAAAAATCCAATAAAACAAGGCGATAAAGCGGACTTAAAATCCGCTGGCCGTAAGGCCGTACGGGTTCGAGTCCCGTCTCCAGCACCAGCGGCATGGGCAAGAGAAGGGCAATGCCTGTCATTGCCTGAAATGCAGGATTGAAAGATCGAGAGGAACGACGCGATGAAAAAAGATGAAACTTCCCTGTTTCGCCGGACCGGCGCATGCTTCGCGCTGTGCGCGCTGGCCTTGGGCGTGCTTCCCTCGCGTGCGGACGTGCGTACCGTGACGATCGGCGAGGGCGAGCGCTGGTGGGGCGCGGCGAACTTCTTCGGCACGAACATGCCGTTCACGGCGGCGACGCGGCTGAAGATCGACCTGCGGCGCAAGAACTACGCGAACCAGTGCGCGTCGCTGCTCCTTTCGGACAAGGGCCGCGCGATCTGGTCGGACGCGCAGTCGGAGATCGTGTTCAAGGACGGCGCGATCACGATGGACGCCGACGGGGACGTGAACGTCGTGACCGCAGCCGAGCCGACGCTGCCCGGCGCGTACCGCCACGCGATGCGCGCGTGGTTTCCGCCGTCGGGGAAGACGCCCGACCTGCTCTTCTTCACCGCGCCGCAGCTGAACACGTGGATCGAACTGACGTACCACCAGAACCAGAAGGACATTCTCGCCTACGCCCGATCCATGCTTGACCACGGCGTGCCGCCGGGCGTTTTCATGATCGACGACACATGGCAGGCCGGCTACGGCGACTGGCGGTTCGAGCCGTCTCGCTTCCCGAACCCCAAGGAAATGGTCGATGCGCTTCACGCCATGGGCTACAAGGTGATGCTCTGGATGTGCCCCTACGTGGGCATGGATACGCCGGCGTTCCGTCGCATCGCATGGGGACGGAATCCCGACGACGTGCGCGGCTATCCCGTGAAGGGCGGGTTCCTGACCGAACCGAGCCCCGCGCGGCCCGGCGAGGGCGAATACGGATTCAAGACAAAACCCAAGGCGTGCGGCTGGTGGAACGGGTACTCGGCGTTTCTCGACTTCTCGCATCCGAACGCCAACGCCTGGTTCACGGAGACGCTCGACGGGCTTGTCCGCGACTTTGGCGTGGACGGATTCAAGTTCGACGGCGCCGACCTTGGCGCATATAACCTTTCCGACCGGCGTGCGATCGACCCGAAGGCGACATGCGGCTCGCTCAACAACAAGTATTGCGAATACGCGCTGAAATACCCGTTTTGCGAAATCCGCAACACGTGGCGCATGCAGCAGCTGCCCGTGGTCGTGCGCCTTCACGACAAGATGCACGAATGGACCGCCTTGAATCGGATCGTCGCCGACATGATTGCGGCGGGGCTGCTCGGCCAGCCGTTCATCTGCCCCGACATGGTGGGCGGCGGCGACTGGATCGCGTTCATTCCCGGCTCGCCGTTCGATCCCGAACTCTTCATCCGCTCCGCGCAGATACACGCGCTCTCCCCGATGATGCAGATCTCCGCGTCCCCCTGGCGCGTCCTCGACGCGCGGCACCAGGAGATATTCAGGAACGTGCTTGCGCTTCGCCAGAAGTTCGCGCCCATGATCGCCGCGCTTGCGAAAAAGACCGGCGAGACGGGCGAGCCGATCTTGAGAAATCTGGAATACAACTATCCGGGTAAGGGCTACGCGCATGTCATCGACGAGTTCATGATGGGAGAAGACCTTCTCGTCGCGCCGGTACTGAAGAAAGGCGCCGCGTTTCGCGAGGTCGTGCTGCCGCCCGGCGCATGGACGGCGGATGACGGGACGGTCTTCAATGGCCCCTGCACGATTGCCGTCCAGACGCCTCTTTCGCGGCTGCCTCACTTCTTGCGCAACCGGACCGAATGATTCGCGGGTCCGGCGGTCCGGGGGCAGGATCGCGTCAAATATTATGTCCGCCGTTTTCGCGCCGCGGGGAGGAATTGTGCTATAATGGGCGCATGGAGAAACCTGCAATAGACGTCGCCTACGTGGCGGAACTGGCAAGGCTGGAGTTGACGGACGAGGAGAAGGCCGTTTTCCAGCCGCAGTTGGAAAATATCGTCAAGTACGTGGAGAAGATTTCATCCGTGGACGTGTCGGACGTGCCGCCGACAATGCACGGGCGCGCGATCGTGAATGCCTTGCGCGAAGACGAGGTGAGGCCGTCCCTCGACCGCGAGACGGCGCTCGCCAACGCGCCCGCGCGCACGGGCGACGAATTTATGCTCCCGAAGATCGTGGAAGGAGCCGAGTCATGAGCGAGCTTTACAAGCTGGGGATCGAAGCGGCAGCAAAGGGGCTGGCGAAGGGCGATTTTTCGTCCGTGGAGCTGACGCAGGCGGTAATCGACCGCGTGAAAGCCGAAAACCCGCGGATCGGAGCGTATCTGACGTTCGACGAGGAGGGGGCGCTTGCGGCGGCGAAGACCGCTGACGAAGCGAGGGCGAACGGCCGTGCGGGCATGTTGCTCGGCATCCCCGTGGCGATCAAGGACCTGATCAACGTGAAGGGGCAGCCCTGCACGTGCGCGTCGAAGATCCTGAAGGGGTACGTCAGCCCCTACGACGCGACGGTGATCAAAAACCTGAAGGCGGCGGGCGCGACGTGCGCGGGCCGCGTGAACATGGACGAGTTCGCGATGGGTTCCTCCACGGAGAACTCGGCGCTTGGACGGACGGTGAACCCGTACGACGTTACGCGCGTGCCGGGCGGCAGCTCGGGGGGGAGCGCGGCCGCGGTGGGCGGAGACATGTGCATCGCCGCGCTCGGGACGGACACGGGCGGATCGATCCGCCAGCCGGCGAGTTTCTGCAACTGCGTGGGCCTCAAGCCCAGCTACGGGCGCGTCTCCCGCTTCGGCGTGACGGCGTTCGCGTCGTCGCTCGACCAGGTGGGGCCGATGACGAAGAGCGTGACGGACGCCGCGTTCCTCCTGCAGGCGCTCGCGGGGCACGACGAGATGGACGGCACCACGCCCGACGAGCCGGTGCCCGACTACGCGGCCGCGCTCGCGGGCGCGTCTCTGAAGGGCGTGAAGATCGGCCTGCCGAAGGAGTACTTCATCGACGGGCTCGATCCCGAGGTGAAGCGCCTCACCGACGAGGCGGTGGCGAAGTGCGCGGCGGCGGGCGCGGAGCTTGTCGAGGTTTCGCTCCCGCACACCGAGTATGCGATGGCCGTCTACTACATCGTGGCCCCCGCCGAGGCGAGCGCGAACCTCGCGCGCTTCGACGGTGTGCGCTACGGCCACCGGTCCGAGAAGAGCGACAACGTGTTCAACCTCTACGCGCGTAGTCGTGCGGAGGGATTCGGCCCGGAAGTGAAGCGGCGCATCATCATGGGCACGTATGTGCTCTCCAGCGGCTACTACGACGCCTACTACGGGCGCGCGCTGAAGGTGCGTACGCTCATCCGCCGCGACTTCGAGGCCGCGTTCGCGAAGGTGGACGCGCTTCTCACCCCGGTGGCGCCCACGCCCGCGTTCAAGATCGGCGAGGTGCAGGATCCGCTCACGATGTACCTTAACGACCTCTTCACGATCCCCAGTTCGCTCGCAGGCAACTGCGCGATCAGCGTGCCGGCCGGCTTCACCGCGGGCGCGCGCCTGCCGGTGGGCGTGCAGTTCATCGGCGACGCCTATCGCGAGGACAAGCTCCTCCGCGTCGCCAAGGCCTTCGAGGAGGCGCGATGAGAAGAGTCCTCGCGACGATGCTTCTGGCGGCCTGCGCCGCCGCGTTCGCCGAAACGGCGTCGGACGACGCGTCGTCCGACGCCGACGCGACCACCAACGACGTGGTCGTCATCGACGTGCCGGCCGTGACGAACGCCGTCGTCGTGGCCGCCGCGACCAACAACATCGTCGTGAAAGACTCTGTCGATATCGCCGCGTGGACGGAGGCGAACAACCGACGCCGGATATCCACGCGCACCTTCAAGCTCCTCCACGCCTCCGCCACAGAGGTGGCGGAGCGCTTCAACAACACATGGGGCGGCGATTTCGGCATCACGTGGAAGATCAAGCAGATCGCGCAGGCGTTCCCCGAGGCGAACTCCGTGATGGTGACGGCGCCTGGCGTGATCCTCGAGGCGTGCGAGCAGGTGATCAAGGACATCGACGTGGAGGTGCCGCAGGTCTACATCGAGGCGCGCTTCGTCGAGCTCCAGAACTCCGCCTCGCACAAGCTCGGCATCGACTGGTCGATGCTCGACAACATGCAGGGCACGGCGTCGTTCGGCGGCGGCATGGACCGGCGTACGATCGGCAACGCCGTGCAAAACTACACGCGCACCACGAGCAGCGGCACGGACACGACCTCCTACGGCCTGGCCGGCAAGACCACGACGTCAAGCCAGACTTACAAGGAGACGGTCGACACGGAGGGCAGGACCTCCTCGGAACGGCTCATCACCTCCACCTCCACGGCGAGCGGGCGCGACGGCAGCGTGAACTACTTCGCCGGCACGCTCTCGTTCTCGGACATGTACCTTGTGCTGAACGCCCTCGACTCGAGCGGCGACGCGAAGATATTCTCCAACCCGAAGATCATCGTCTCGAACGGCAAGAAGGCGACGGTCGACATGACCGAGAAGTACCCGAACGTGACGATCGCCTCCAAGCGCACGCTCAACGGCAACTCCGAGTCGCTCGACCTTGACATGAAGATGACCTCCATCCCCGGCGAGGACAAGCTCATGTTCGCGAAAGAGGCGTTCTTCAGCTGGGGCATCTCGCTGGAAGTGACGCCGCGCGTCTGCTCGAACGGGCTCATCAACGTGTCCATCGTCCCCACGATCAGCGAGAAGGCCGGCGAGGTGACGGCGACCAGCAGCTCGAGCGCGGGCAGCCGCTACCCGATCATCAGCGTGCAGCGTCTGGTGACGGATTTCGCCTTGGCTTCCGGCACCACGGCCGTCATCGGCGGACTCTCAAAGACGACCGAAGAGTCCGTCGATTCGGGCATCCCCTGGCTGCGTGACTGGCCGTGGATCGGCGACAAGCTTTTCGGGCGTAAGACACGCATGAAAGTGCAAAAGGAGATAATTGTCTTCGTGACGGTGGGCGTGGCGGACGCGAAGAACATGCCCGAGGACGTCGGGCTACCGAAGAACGCGGTGCTCGGGCGCACCTATACGCAGGGATACCGCCAGGAGCCGGGCGACCGTACAGGAGCCGTGGAGGGTCTGCATTCGCTCGACTTGCGCTCGCTCGAAGACCAGGCAAACGACCCGGCCAACACGAACAGACCGGAGAGGACCTCCTTCCCGCTACCGTTCCACAAGCAGTAGGGAGACAGACGCGTCATGGAAAGGAAAAGAAAGCCTGCCGGCAGACTCGTCGACCGGATAGTGCGCTTAATCCAGGAAACCTCGAGTTCGTTGCCGGACGACGCCGAGCAGGCGATCAGGAAGGCGTTGCGACGCGAGACGAAGGGTTCGTCCGCGCGGATGGTGCTCGAGACGATTCTGCGCAACGTGGAGCTGGCGCGTACCGACGGTACGCCCGTTTGCCAGGATACCGGCACGCTGACGTTCTTCGTCTCGGAGAGCCTGCGCCGCCGCGTAACGCCGGCCGTCCTCGGCGAGGCCGTGGCGCGCGCGTCGGCAAACGGCTGGCTGCGCCGCAATACGATCGATTCCGTGACGGGCCGGTCGATCGACACGAACGTCTGCCCCGGCGCGCCGGTGATCCATTACGTGGAGGCGAAAGGAGAAGGAACCATTTCGCTTCTGATGAAGGGAGGCGGGTCGGAGAACATGAGCCGGCAGTTCTCGCTGCCAGACGCTTCAATTGACGCCGGACGCGATCTTGAGGGCGTGCGCCGCGCGGTCTTGACGGCCGTTCAGCAGGCGCAAGGTTACGGGTGTGCGCCGGGCATCCTCGGCGTCTGCGTGGGCGGCGATCGCGCGAGCGGATACGAGGAGGCAAAATGGCAGCTGCTCCGGAACCTTGCGGACGTCAACCCGGATCCCGCGCTTGCGCGCCTCGAGCGCCGCATCCTGCGCGAGGCGAACACGCTCGGCATCGGCCCGATGGGGCTTGGCGGCAAAACGACCCTTCTTGCCGTGAAGATCGGCGCGCGCCCGCGCGTGCCGGCCAGCTTCTTTGTCACCGTCGCCTACCTCTGCTGGGCGGCCCGTCGCAGGAGCATCGCGCTATGACGACATTGACCTACCCGTTCCGCGAAGCCGACGTGCGTGCGCTGCGCGCCGGCGAAACCGTGAGCGTCAACGGCACGATCTGGACCGGACGCGACCGTTTTCACAAGCATTTTGCCGACGGCGGTCGCCTGCCCGTCGACTTTCGCGACGGCGCGCTCTACCATTGCGGACCGGTGGTCGTGCAGGATGGCGGAGCGTGGAAGGTGGTCGCCGGGGGGCCGACCACAAGCGTGCGCGAGAACGCGTACGAGCCGGATTTCATTGCCACGACCGGCGTGCGGCTCATCATCGGCAAGGGGGGGATGGACGACAAGACCCTCGAGGCCTGCCGGAAACATGGGGCCGTCTACCTGCAGGCCGTGGGTGGTGCGGCGGCCGTCACCGCGCATGCGATCGAGCGTGTGGCGAACGTCTACTTCCTCGACGAATTCGGCGCGGCGGAGGCCTGCTGGGAGTTCGAGGTAAGGGACTTTCGCTGCGTGGTGGCGATGGATAGCCACGGCGTCTCGCTCTTCGCGCGCGTCGCCGCCGAATCGCGCCGCCGCCTGGACGAACTTGTTCCCCGGAGAAAATGAACATGAAAATTCAATTTTTTCTCATGTGCGCGGCGGCGCTCGCCGCCGCGGCGAAGGATCCGTTCACGGGATGGCCGGTGGACTGTCGGCCGTCTGACGTGAGCCGTCGGATCGCGGAGCAGTTCCTTTCCACGTCGCCTGACCGCTACAAGCCGGAGAGGGGCTACGTGAGCAATGTCGCCTACGGAAACGGCACGCACGTCCAGTATTCCGTCGTAAGCCTCTGGGTCAACGCCTTGGAGTGCGCGCGCATCATCGGGGACGAGGAGCTTGAGAAGAGGCTGATCGCGGCCTTCGATCCGTACTTCGGGCCGAAGGCGCACATGCTGCCGCGCTACAAGCACGTCGACTACACGATCGTCGGCTCCGTGCCGCTGGAGATCGCCCTGCTCACGGGCGATCCGAAGGCGCGCGAGCTTGGCCTCAGGTATGCGGACATGCAGTGGGAAGAGCCGAAGCCGGAGGACAAGGGGTTCGGAACGTTCGAGCAGCGCCTCGACTGGTGGAAGAAGGGCTATACCGACCAGACGCGCCTCTGGATCGACGACGCCTACATGATCTCCTGCCTCCAGACGCAGGCGTTCCGCGTGACGGGCGACCGCAAGTACATTGACCGCACCGCGAAGGAGCTGGTGCTCTACCTCGACCGCCTCCAGCTCGAGAACGGGCTCTTCTACCACGCGCCGGACGTGCCGTTCGTGTGGGGGCGCGGCGACGGCTGGATGGCCGCCGCCATGCCGATGACGCTTAAGTATCTCCCGGCGGACAGCGAATATCGCGCGCGCATCCTGGAGGGTTACCGCAAGATGATGAAGACGCTTCTCGCCAAGCAGCGCGAGGACGGCATGTGGGGGCAGCTCGTGGGCGAGCCGGATGCCTGGGCGGAGAGTTCGTGCTCCGCGATGTTCGCCTACGCCTTCGCCGAAGGCGTGAAGAACGGCTGGCTGGAAGACGCCGCATACGGACGCGCTTTCCGCAAGGCGTTTCTCGCGCTCGTGGCGCGGATGGACGAATGGGGCAACCTCGCGGGCGTGTGCGTGGGGACGAACAAGAAGAACGATCGCGCCTACTACCTTGCGCGCAACCGCATTCTCGGCGACCCGCACGGACAGGCCGCGATGCTCTGGCTCTGCCGCGCCATCCTCGAGAAGGCGAAGGGCGTGGTCGTGACGGACGCGAAGTCGGGACTCACGAAGGACGGTTTCCACAAGGCTCTCCCGCAGGACGACCTCATCCGGCGCGCACCCGAGTTGTTGAATCGTAAGGCGCCGGGTTTTCGCGGTATCTGGTACTTCAACCAGCCTTCGCACGACGAGTACGTCTACAAATATTCCGGCGGACTCGGCACCTACTGCGCGGGGCATGTGCCGATGGCCGTGTACGCGAAAGAGGTGGACAAGACTTTCTTCACCTTCGGCGGTACGGATGAGCGCAACTCGACGCTCCTGCAGTCGGTCTCCTACTTCGACCACAAGACGAAAAAGCTCGCGCGCCCGACGGTCGTCTTCGACAAGCATACCACCGACGCGCACGACAACGCCGTCATCGGCCTTGACGAGAAGGGCTATATCTATGTCTTCTCATCGAGCCACGGTCAGAGCCGTCCGTCAGCGATCGCGCGCAGCGAGAAGCCGTACGATATCTCGTCGTTCAAGGTGATCTGGAACGGCAACTACTCCTATCCGCAGCCGTTCTACGTGCCCGGGCAGGGTTTTCTCTTCCTGCACACGTCCTACCTGAACCAGCAGGGGAAGGTGAAGATGTCGGGCCGGTCCAACTGCTTCATGACGAGCAACGCGGACGGAACCGAATGGACGGACCGTACCCGCCTTGTGTTCTTCAACGACGGCCACTATCAGCGTTCCTGGCCGTTCGGGCAGAAGATCGGCATCGCCTTCGACCAGCACCCGAAAGGCAAGGGACTCAACTGGCGCACGGACGTCTTCTACATGGAAACGTCGGACTTCGGCAAGACCTGGCAGAACGCGGCCGGCGAGGCTCTGACTCTTCCGCTCGACACGCGCGAGAACCCCGCGCTGGCCCTCTCCTACGCCGACAAGCAGCGCAACGTCTACATCAAGGGCGTGAAGTTCGACTCGAAGGGCCGCCCCGTGATTCTCTCCACCGTCAGCAAGGGCTACCGCGCGGGGCCGGTTGACGGCCCGCGCGAGTGGAAGCTCGCCAAGTGGACTGGCGAGGCGTGGCGCGAGATCGATACGGGCATCCGCAGCGACAACAACTACGACTTCGCCGAGCTGTACATCGACACGGATACCGACTGGCGTCTCATCGGTGCGTCCGAAAAGGGCCCTCAGCCGTTCAATCCCGGCGGCGAGATCGCCGCATGGGTCTCGCACGACGCGGGCGAGACATGGACGATGGAGAAGCAGCTCACCTCCGGCAGCGAGCGCAACCAGAACTATCCCCGCCAGCCGCTCAACGTCCAGCCCGGCTTCTATGCCTTCTGGGCGGACGGTCATGGACGCAAGCCGTCGATCTCTCGCCTCTACTTCTGCGACAAGGCGCTCAACGTCTACCTGATGCCGCTTGCGTTCGAGGGGGATCTTGCAGAACCGGAGCCATATCGTTAGCCATGCGATGGAACGCGGAATGAAAAGAGCGTGGGCGGTAGCTCGTATTTTCCTGGCGGCGACGTGCGCGTCGAGCGCGGAAGCGGGGACGCGCGCCGTCTCGGGTGAGGTCGTGTCGGCAGGCGCCGAGGTCGCGATCTGCCTGGGCGAAGAAGCGTCTCTTGCGGATGACGGGCGGAGGCTTCTCCTCCAGCGGCTGGAGCGCGGACGCTTTGCCGTGTTCGTGCGCGATCTTGGGACCGGACGCGAGACGCGTATCTCGCCAGAAGAAGGACAGGCGTGTTTCCCGGAATGGGGAGCGGACGGAAGCGTGCTGTACACTTTCGCAAACGAGGCGAAGACCGGCTTTGCGGCGCGGGACGACCAGACGGGCTGGAACCTGTGGTTGTGGAAGGACGGTGTGCGGCGACAGCTCACGCAAGGGCGGCAGCGCGCCTACGCGGCTTCGTTCGCGCCGAACGGACGGACGGTCTATTTCGCCTGCGACCGCGTGAAAGTCCCGGCGGCGGAGGCCGCGGATTCGCAGGCGATCAGCCGCGTGGGAATCGCTGCCGTCGCGCTGGACGGCGGCGGGCAACGCACTGTCTGCCTGCTGCCGGAAAGCAACACCGCGTGCTGCGAGCCGCGCGTCTCGCCGGACGGAAAGCTGTTGCTCCGCGCCGAACTGGCGAAGTTCCGCGAACCGTGGCGGCTTGTCGTTTCGCCCATTGATGATATTGACAGGCGCACGTACCTCACGACGCTTCACGAGGCGGCCTACGCGCCGGCATGGAGTCCGGACGGCAAGCTGATCGCATACACCGGCTTTCGCGACGGCGACAGCGGCTGGGGCGTCTACGTGATGTCGGCAGATGGTCGTGCTACGCGCCGGATCGCCGCCGGGCGCAATCCATCGTTCGCGCCGGACGGAAGGTCGATCCTGTACGACCGCGATGGAATGGTCTATCGGCGGGAGGTGACGCGATGAAAGCGCGGCTGGCTTGCATATGCCTCATGGCGACGGGCGCCTTGGTCGCGTTCGAGAAGATCGCGCTTGTGGACGGGTTCGACTACGCGCCCGTGATGGACACGGAGACGGATAAGGGAATGCGACAGGTACTGGCGCGCGTCTGCGAGACAGGGGCGGACACGATCCTGTGGCGAACCCATTCCGGCGGCATCCCGCGCTACGCGAGCGAGGCGGAGGACCTTGCCGTGCTGGAGCAGCCGCTCGACAAGCGGCGCGTACCGCTCACGTTGCCCGTGCGCGGCTGGGTGCGCTACCAACGGTGCGAGCCGGACGCGCTCAAGACGGTGTACGGCCTTTGCGCCGGCATGTCGGGCGTGAAGCGCTACGGGGCGCATCTCTTGCAGGAGGACGCGCACAGCAATCGCTACTGGAGCCTCGGAGAGTGGACACTCGAGCATCCGCAGTACTGGTGCCGGTCCGCGGACGGGAAGATTGGAATGCACCACGCGTCCTTCGCGTACCCCGAGGTGATCGCGCATCGGCGCGCGATCGTGCGCGAGATTCTCGCGCGCGGCGCGCAGATGATCTATCTCGACACGACGCGCAATGGCGGCTACGGTCCGCGCGACGACTACGTGAAGCCGAATCTGGACGAATGGGCGCGGTGCCATCCCGGCGTACCCGTTCCGAAGGATTTCCACGACCCGCGCTGGCTGGAGGTCGTCGCGCGCGGCCACTACGCCTACTATCGCGCGATTCGCGAGGAGATACGCGCTTCGGGGCGTGACGTGCCGTTCGTCATCACCGTCGGCAACATGCGCGTTCAGGACGGCCCCGACTGGAACTACGCCGGTTGCGGATTCGACTGGCGGAAGGTGGTTGACGAGGGATTCGTGGATGGCCTGGCGGTGGTTTCGATCGCGGCGGACGAGAAGGACCCGTTCGGCTCGACCGAGCGGATATTCCGCCATGTCGCGGGATACGTGAAAGGGCGATGCAAGACCTACTTCCCGATACGCGCCTACAACTTCGCGAAATCCCAGCCTTCTTACGGCCAGCTCGCGAAATGGGCGGGCGTGACGCCGCCCGAGGCGATACGCCGGCTGCTGGAGATCGCGGCGCGATGCGGTGCGGCGGGCATCGTGATGGAGTGCGTCGATCCCGGCAACTATCCGGCGGCCGACTGCGAGGTCATCAGGAACTTTGCGGCGCCCGCGCACGAAGCGCCGACAACGCATCCAGCGACGGACGTGCTATAATGGCATCAGCGGAAAGGACCGAACAGGATGAAGAGCAAGATGAACTTTGGAACATGGGCGCGAAACGCGCTTCTCGTGGGCGGGTGCCTGGCGACGGCGGCGGCATGCGGCGACACGGCCTTCGCGGCCGGCGAGTGGGACGTGTCGTTCGCGGAGGAGGGCGCGACGCTCAAGCTGACGCACCGTCCCTCGGGCATCGAGATGAGCGGCGAGCTTGCGTTCCTGGGGCCAGAGAAGGCTACGGACGCGGCGGCTGACCCGAAGGCCGACTGGAAGGTGGGCGACCCGCGCGACGGCGTGCCGCGCCGACTGGCGGTGATCGACTGCAACAACGATGCGCAAGGTTACATTACCTTCCAGCCCAACGGCGCACGGCTGGAAATGCTCGTCTATCACCGTACGGCGCTTGCCTACCGCGGGCACCTTTCCTACGCGGGCGAGATACACGGACGCACCGACGCGTTCGCGGCCAACACGTCGCCACTTCCCGATGACCGCGTGCTGCAGCTGTCTTCGGGCGCCGCCGACTCGGCTCTTTTCAATACGCTCTTCTCGCCCAGCCGCGACGAGGCGTTCCAGATTCTCGCGCCGAGTGGGGCCGTTCTGGAGTCGGGCGCGCCAGGCACGTGGTCGTTCTCGGTCTACGCGGACATCTCCGACCCGGACGCGGCGCGGATTCGTCTCAACGTCGAGCGCGACTACTACCGCAGCCGCTGGGTGCCGTACTACGCGCCGATCGACAGGACGCGCTGTCCCCGCGCGCCAACGGGATGGATGAGCTGGAACATCTACTTCGACCAGGCCGGATCCAAGGAAAACCTCGCCGAGGCGCGCCTTGGCGCGAAGTACCTCAAGCCGTTCGGGCTGGAGATCTGGTCGATCGAGTCATGGCAGGACAATTCGCCCAAGCTCCCCGTCTCCAACTTCCACAACATGAACCTCGAATACTACAAGCCGCAGTTCCCAGAAGGGATGAAGTGGCTCGCGGACGAGATTCGCAAGCTCGGATTCCGGCCCGGCCTCTGGATGGCGCCGTTCGGCACGGGCAGCACGAACTTCTACCTTGCGCACAAGGATTGGTTCCTCCACGGCAAGGACGGCAAGCCGCTTTCGTGCTGGAACGGAAAGTTCACGCTCGACCCCACCGTGAAGGCCGCGCGCGACCATTTGCGCGACATCTTCCGCACCGCCTCGCGCGACTGGGGCTACGAGTTCTTCAAGATCGACGGCATGTCCGGCCGCGGCCCGGGCTACTGCGCCCACAAGTACGAACGGCCCGAAGTGCGCGCCTGCTTCGCGGATCCCTCCTGCCCCAACCCGTTCGAGCTGTGCGTGAAGGCGTTTCGCGAAGGCATCGGCGACGACCGCATCTTCCTCGCCTGTCAGGGCCATTTCACCGGCGCTGAGGCGGCATACGCGGACGCGAGCCGCACGGGCGCGGACATCGTACATCCCAACCAGCCCGTCAAGTGGGAGAATCTTCTCCTTCAGGCGCGTTGCACGATTAATCAGATTTTCTCGCATAATGTCGTCTTCTGGGCCGACCCCGACTGCATGATGATCAGCCAGAACGCGCTCGGCATCGAGCAGGCGCGCGTGGAGGCGACGGTCATCGCGCTCCCCGGCCAGCAGATGTTCGCGGGCGACAAGCTGGGCGAGCTGGCGCCCGACCGCATCCGGCTGCTGCAGCAGTCCCTGCCGGTCTGTGACGTGCGCCCCGGCAACCTCTACCCGCAGTTCGGCCACTTGCCGATCTGGAATCTGGGGGTGAAGCGTCCGTTCGGTTCGTGGCACGTGGTGGCGCTCTTCAACTGGAACGACGAGCAGGCGGAGGTCGGCTTCGACTGGAGCGAGATCGGCGAGGCGGCGGACCAGCCGTTCGCCTGCTGGGAGTTCTGGACCGAAACGTGGCAAGGCGTCAATCAGGAACGCTTCACGATGCAGGTGCCGCCGCGCAGCGTGCGTCTGATCGCGATGCAGCCGTATGCCGCTCATCCGCAGTTCCTCACAAGCGACCGCCATGTCACGCAAGGCGGCGTGGAGCTGAAGGGGCAGCAGTGGGCGGATGACGCCCTGTGCGTTACGCTCAACATGATCGGCGGCTTCCCGATGACGGCGCGGTTCTTCATTCCGGAGAGCTTCGCGTTCAAGTCGGTCTCCGTGCCGGACGGCGTGACGGCTGCGGCACGCCGCGAGGCCGGTGGCAAGGTGCTGGCGGTGACGCTTGCGGCGGAGAAGACGCAGGACGTGCCGGTGACGCTGTCGTTCAAGTAATTGAAAGCCGAAGGTTGAAAGTTGAAGGGCGAACGGTCAGTTCTTTGTTGGCTTGCGGCCTCGATGGCGGCCGGCGCGGCGATCGGCGTGTGCGCGCCTTCGTGCGTGCTTCGTACGCTGAATTCCTTTGGCGGCACGTTCGGTCAGTTCATCAAGTTCATCGTGCCGTTCATCATCGTTGCGCTTGTCACGCCGGCGATTGCGGAGGCCGGGCGCCGCGCCGGGCGGATGTTGCTGCTGACGATGTGCCTTGCCTACGCCTCGACGCTGCTGTCCGGCATGTGCGCGTTCGGTGTCGCCAAGGCCGTGTTCCCGACGTTCCTCGACGGGACGCTCGGTGCGGCCGTAGCTGCGAAGGAGTTCCCCGCCTACTTCAAGCTTGCCATCCCGCCTGTCATGGGAGTGACCACTGCGATGGCAACGGCGTTCATGTTCGGGCTGGTGATGTCGGTGCGTCCGTGCGAGACGCTGACGCGGGCGTTCGACGAGATGAAGACAGTCGTGACGCTTTCGATCCGGAAGGTCGTGGCACCGCTTCTGCCGCTCTACATCCTTACGGTCGTCGCCGACCTCGCGGCGAGCGGACGGCTGCTCGTCGTGGGCGGCTCGTGCCTGAAGATCATGGGCGTCGCGTTCGCGATGACGGTGGCGGTGCTGCTGATGCAGTATGTTGTCGCCGGAGCGGTCGCGCGCCGAAACCCGCTCAAGGCGTTGTGGACGATGTTGCCGGCTTACCTCACCGGCTGGGGGTGTTGCTCGTCGGCCGCGACGATTCCCGTCACGCTTCGTCAGACGCGCGCGAACGGGGTTTCGGAGGAGACCGCCAACCTCGTAATTCCGCTCTGCGCGAACATCCACCTCGCTGGAAGCATGGCGAACATGGTTGTCTACGGCGCGGGGTTCGTGGTTCTCGCCGGCGGAACGCTTGAAATCGGAGCGTTCGCGGAATACGTTTTCATGATCAGCGTGCTTGCGGTGGCCGCGCCCGGCGTGCCGGGGGGCGTGGTGCTCGCCTCCGCGCCGATCGCCGAGGCGGCGCTCGGCATCACGCCGGAGCACTATGCCGTCCTGTTGGCGGCGTACATGGCGCTGGATGGCATGGGCACCGCCTGCAACCTCACGGGAGACGGCGCGATCGCACTGATTGTGGACAGGTTCCGTTCGGAAGACAAGACGGAGGTCGTGGCATGAACAGCGACGGCGAGCAGGCCCGTCGAGCAGAGGCCGCCGACATCCGGCGGGTGACGGTCGCGGGCGCCGTCATGAACATCCTCCTCGCGCTCGCGAAGATGGCGGGCGGGATATGCGCCTCGTCGCAGGCGCTCGTGGCGGACGCCGTCCATTCGCTTTCCGACCTCTTTACAGACGCCGCGATCATCTTCGGCGTCAAGTATTGGGTCATGCCGGCCGACGAGGGACATCCCTACGGACACGGCAAGATCGAGGGCGCCGTGACGGCCCTCATCGGCGTGACGGTGGCCGTGGTAGCGGTGGAGATCGCCTGGGACGGCGTCAAGACGCTCGTCTGGGGGGAGCCGAAGGTGCCTGGTCTGGCCGCGTGCTGCGTGGCCCTCGCGTCGGTCGCCGTGAAGGAGTTCCTCTACCGCTGGACGCATGCCGTCGCGAAGCGACGGAACTCGCCGGCCACGGAGGCGAACGCCTGGCACCACCGGTCTGACGCAATCAGCTCTCTGCCGGTGGCGGCGGCCGTGGCGGCCGCGCATTTCTGGCCGTCGCTGAAGTGGCTTGACGCCGTGGGCGCGACGCTTGTGGGCGGGTTCATCCTGCATGTGGCATGGCGGATCGTGAAGCCCGCGTTCGAGGGACTGACAGACGCGAACTGCGACGAGGCGACGGCGGACGTGGAGCGCATCGCGCGCGGCGTCCCAGGCGTGAGAGGGGTCCACCACGTGCGGACGCGCCGCTATGGGGGGACGATCCAGGCCGATCTCCATGTGCAGGTAGATCGGCACGTCTCGTTGGTCGACGGGCATGCCATCGGGCACGACGTAAAGGCGGCTGTGCTGGCGGCGGGAATCGGGGTGACGGACGCGACGATCCATGTCGAGCCGGACGAAGCGTGACTTCGGCGTTTGTCCG